>NZ_JRMW01000031.1:0-98638 GCF_000758765.1 Anaerococcus lactolyticus S7-1-13 | reverse complement strand
CCATGTCGAGCATCGCTAGACATCTCCATAGTTCTCAACATGAAGAGTTCCGTCTATACATCGTTAACACCTTAAGCAAAATTATTTCTAAAACAATATCCCGGTGCAAACACAAAATCCCCCGACAAAGGCGACTATGGAGACCTCTCGTTGCTTCGATCACTCGTGGTGGGTGTTGTGATTTCACTTGTACGTTGATTGATGAAGCTTTACCTGTTTAAATTATGATTTTCTGTTTTATCATTTATTAATCTAAAGCTACAACAACCATCTCGAACGAAAGTGAGAGATCTCCATAGTTCTCTACATGAAGAGTTCCGTCTATACATCGTTATAACCTTAATAAAAATCATTTCTAAAACAATATCCCGATGCAAATACAAAATCCCATAATAAAGATGACTATGGAGACCTCTCGTTGCTTCGATCACTCGTGGTGGGTGTCACCTGCCATGTCGAGCATCGCGAGACATCTCCATAGTTCTCAACATGAATGGTTCCGTCAATACATCGTTAACACCTATATCTGGCCCTATGCACTAAAACAAATCATAGTACAATTCTCTAAAGTACGGATTTTCTTTTTCTATTAGCGCATACTTTTTCAATCGACTATATTTTTTTATCTGTTTTTCCCTAGCCCTTGATTCATAGAAGTCTTCCCCACATTCATAGTAAACCAACTTTGTAATATTATATTTTGCTGTATGACTGTATGGATTTACATGGTTCTTATGCTCCCAAATTCTCTTTTTTAGATCATCAGTATGGCCTACATAAGTTCTGTCATTGCTTTTATTAAGCAAGATATATACGTAATACATAATATCCTCTTTTACTATATATAATCCCTATCCTTCATCAGCTCTAGGGTCACTTGGAGGGACTTATAGAGGCTTGATATTGGCAAAAATTCTTTATTTGAGTGGAAGTTATGGGCTCCTGTGAAATAATTTGGAGTAAAAATCCCTACTGTAGATAAGAACGACCCATCAGTGCCCCCACGCATAGGAATAATTTTTGGCTCTATTTCTAGTCTATCGAAGATTTCCCTTAGCCTTTCTACTGCAATTTTATTTCCTTCATCCATTGAGTCGGCTATATTGGCGTAAACATCTTTTATCTCAATTTCAATTTCAGCTTTTTTATACCTTTCCTTTAGGAGATTAGTAATTTTATATAAATAATCCTTACTTGCTTCAAATTTTGCCCTACTGTGATTTCTTATATTAAGTTCTAGGCTTAGATTCAAAACATCAGAATTTATATCAGTAACCCACACATAGCCTTCCCTATTTTCAGTGTTTTCTGGCATCTTTGCCCTATCAAGCATGGCTATAAAGTCATGAGCTATCATGATTGGATTTACTAAATTTCCCTTTGCTGACATTGGGTGGGCAGGTACGCCTTTTATTTTTAAAGTCCCACTTGCTGCGTTAAAAGTTTCATAAATTAGTTCTCCAAGCTCGCAACAATCTATAGTGTAGGCGTAATCTACCTTAAACTTGTCAAAATCGATCTTTCTTGAACCCCTAAGTCCAATTTCCTCATCTGGTACAAAGGCTATATATATTTCTGCGTGGTCTATATCTGGATTTTCTTTTAAAAACCAAAGAGCTGTCATGATATTTGCTATAGCCGCCTTGTTATCAGCTCCTAGGACTGACGACCCGTCTGTAAAAATTATGTCATCGCCGATATAAGAAAGGACTTCGGGATTATCCTTGGTAGAAAAAACCACATCTCTCCTTAAGTTTATATCCTTGCCATCATAAGCTTTAATAATTTGTGGGTGGATTTCATCTGAAAGACCGACATCCACAGTATCAAGATGGGCAACCCAACCAAGTTTTTTTGTTTTATCTCCTCTTTTAGGAAGTCTCGCCTGGACAACCCCGTATTGGTTTATGCTAATATCGTCTAAATCAAGTTTTTTAAGATCAGATGCGAGTACCTTGCCCAAGGCTAATTGTCCTTCACTTGATGGCACTTGCAAATTTCTATCATTGGACTGACTTGGAATAGCCACATATCTTAGGAAATATTCTACTAATTTTTCTTTAATTACCTTCTCATTCATAATCTTCCCCTATATCAAATTTCTTAGATAAAAAACCACAGCATAGCTGTGATTTTTTTCGTTTTATCTGTAATTTTATAGACCAATATCCAAACTTTGGACTTTTTTGTCGTAGTCTATATAATAAAGTTTGCCCTTGTAAACCCTATAGCCATAGGATTCTAGATCTTTTTCTACGACATCTCCTGTTAGATAGTTTATTATATCCATTTTAAAGAGGTATTTGGTGTCGTCAAATTTTGTTGGCTCTTGGATTATTAGATTTTGTCCAATTAGGGTCATCCTCTTGTCATCATTAATTGTATATTTTTCACCCTTTATTTCGATTTCATTGCCCTTTGATTTGAATATTTCATAAATAGCTTTGTCTTTTTCAAAGTGTTTAGATGATAAAAAGAAGCTTGCCTCAGTATTTTCTTCTACAAGTTTTGCTTTCTGGTCGTAGCCTTTTTCTAAATCTAGTTTATAGAGATTAATCTTTTGATCATCTTTCATTTTTGTAAATAAAATTTCCTTATCACTTATACCCTGACCAAGCAAACTTTCGTTTGACTTTGTATGGGTCGCTTTGAAAACTTCTAGCTTGCCAGTTTTAAGGTCAACAACCCCAATACCAGATTTTTCTGATACAAAATCACTATTTTTCTTCATATCGTAGTTTTCGTAATACTGGTATCTGCCGTAGATTTTATCATCTATCATGGCTAATGGATAGAAGGTCTCGCCTTCCTTAAAATCATACATGAGTGTAAGGTCTTGACCGTTAATTTTCTTTATAGAAAATTTCTTGTCTATGGCTGAGCCTACCACAAAAATATTGTTTGAAAATGGAACGTAGTCAATATAATAGCCGTTGTTATCATCATCTTTGTCATCCAAAGCGCTGATAACTTTGCCATTTCTTACAGTTACTAAAGAATAATAGGAGAAGAAATAATCATCTGCTGTGAGGGCTTTCTTTTTCTCTTTTTCATCCTTGCCAGACTTTGCCTTATCTTTTTTCTTTTTGGACTTCTCCTTTTTGGATTTTTCTAAGTCTTCTTTCCCATCTTCTTTTGAATCTTCTTCATCTTTTTTTGGTGAAGATTCGACAGAAATTACGTCTTTTTTTATCTCATCTTCTGGGTAGGTCCTATTTATATCTTCATCTTCATTTTCATTTTCGTCTTCATTTTCTTTTTGATCATCTTGCTTATCTTCTTCATCTGAAGCTTGATCATCTTCTGTGTTCACATCTAACTTGGCTTGATTTAAAGCATCCTTCACTCTTGGGTCATCTAAATCTTTCCCCTCACAAGCCACAAGCCCTAGGGCTAGCAAAGTTAAAATAAGTATTTTTTTCATTAGTCACTCCTTAAAGATTCTATAGCTGATAACTTTGTTGCTCGCTACTTTCCTTACCACTTCCAAAATGAACACCATCCAAAGACTTAATCAGAGCCTTCCCTACTTGTTGTTTTTATAATCAAGAATTTCTGTTAAGCTCTTCTTCCTCTCTCTTAAAATGTGGGTTTAAATTTTCCATATAGAGTTCATATTTTTCATGATCAACAACCACATCTAACTCTCCAATGCTTTCGAATACATTATCTTCGGTGAATTTTTTCTTGAAATTATATAAGCCATCGCTGCCGTCAGTTTCAAATATTCCACCCATGTCATAGTAGCTGATATTATGGTCGATACAATATTTGATTTCCTCAAAGTTAAGCTGGTAATTTTGACCCATACTCTTGTAATCATCATTAGACCCGCCATAAAGCGATGTGGCCCTATTGCCGTAGCATAAAAGAAGGGACGAACAAACTGGTTCTTCTTGGTAATAGCCGACAGATAGTCTAATTTCATCTTTGAAAAGCTCGTATAGAGTTTTAAAATATTCATAAGGTCTATGGCCAATTTTTGCCCTTACAGCTGTATCTTCGATTTGTTTATAGAGAATATCTATACCATCTTCTGCTAGGGTTTTTGTAAAAATCCCATCCCTATAAGATTTTTTAAGATGTTTTCTAGTATTTTTACTAAAGCTAGATAGAATCTCTTCTTCGCTCCTACCATCTATATCTAATACCATGTTTAGCAAAGGTTGGCTGGACCTGGTCTTATCTCGTCTAAAATTAAGGCCATGTTCTTCAAAAGATTTTTCTAGACCCTCATCATGTGGCAAGTAAGGGTCTATCCTTAGTAAAAATCCGTCATTAGACCTAGCAAAGTCGCTTGCTTCTTCTATGAGTTTGCAGAAATCCTCAACATTTTTAGGGTCGCAAACTGGTCCCCTTGGCCCATAGAAAAAGTTTTTACCTACACTTTTATCCTTGATGTATATAACAGATAAGCCTGCTTTAATATCGCCTGCTTCTTCTATATAAAAATATACACTCTCCCAGCCACTTTTAAGCTCTGCCCATCTAATATCCTGTTGGAAATGACCATATGGAGAATTTTTAATAAAGTTATTATATTTTTTTAATAAATTTTTATTATCTTTATCTAATATCATTTGTATTCCATTCTAAATTCAGTGTTTGGTATATAGTCTAACACTTACCATTATTTTATCACATGCCCCATACCTTTACAATAGTTCTAATTTAATTATATCATGAAATTTATTAAATCTACATTTATTTATGTAAGTTTTGATAGAAAAAAGACCTGGTTTAACCAAGTCATTGTTAAAAATAAAATATTTCTTCCTTCCCATTCCTAAAATCCCAGAAGACTTCCCTATAATCACCTTCATAGATGCCGAGAATCTTATCCATGGACATGGATTTGGGTTGTATATTTTTAAATTCTTCATAATCCATCCAGAAGAGTTTGCCTTCCCTATTTTCCTCTACCAATTCTCCATCAAAATCAGTAGTTTCATAGATAAGACCCACATCTTTTCCTTCATCAGAAATCCATGTAATGATTCCGACTAACTTCGGATTTTTTATATCAAGGTTGGTTTCTTCCTTGGCCTCTCTTATAACAGAGTCTACAAAAGATTCCCCAAATTCAACCTTACCACCAGGAAAGGTAAGTCCTTCCCAACCGTATTTTTTTACCTTATCAAGAACTAAAACTTGACCGGTCTTTTTATTATAAATTTTTACCATATTCATTAAAACTGTTTTCATATCGCACTCCTTGTGAGATTATATAGCAAAAGAAAAATGCCTGCAAGTATAACCCCACCCAACACATGGAAGTTGGGGTCAATAAGTCACAGGCTTTTTTTATATTTAAAGTCTTTCTAGACTAATTTTAATTTCCTTATCGTTAAGTTCGATTGGATTTACATCTAAGTTTGTTTGTTCTAACTTATCTGCCAGAGTTTCTTTTTTGATATCTTCTGCAAACTTATCAAGGGACTTAGCTAAGTCTGCGTCAGCGTCATAGGAAATATTTATCCTATCAGTTACCTCAAAGCCAGAATCCTTTCTTAGGTTTTGAATTTTTGAGATGAATTCTCTAGCATAACCTTCGTCTTTTAGGTCTTCGGTGATTTCTGTATCAAGGATAACAAAGACATTGCCGTCAATTTCTACATCGAAACCTTCCTTGGCTGTTATTCTTATATCTAGGTAATCTTTGCTAACTTCAAATTCTTCCCCACCGATTTCTACCTTAACAGGGCCCTCATTTACCTGGTCTATAAAGGACTTAGCATCTGTATTGGCAAGGTATTTAGCAAAGTCATTTACCTTTGATTGGAAAATTCTACCTACAACTCTGAAGTCTGGTTTTAGGAAATAATCCATGAAAGCTGAAAGATCATCTTCGAAATCAACTTCCTTAACATTTAATTCTTCCTTAATCAAACCAAGAAGATTTTCAAGTCTTTCCTTATAAGATCCATCTACAATTATCTTTGAAAGTGGTTGACGTACCTTGATTGATTCCTTTTCTCTAGAAGCACGACCAAGGTTTACAATCTTTCTTACAAGGTCCATATCAGCCTCTAACTTGGTATCTATTAGGCTTTCATCTACTTGTGGTAAGATTTCTGTGTGAACAGTCTTTCCTCCAGTTAATTTTTGGTAGATTTCTTCTGCCAAGAATGGTGTAATTGGCGCAATTAACTTAGATAGGGCAAGAAGAACTTCATAGGTTGTCTTATAAACGCTCTTCTTAGAATCTGTTAATTCTTGAGACCAAAATCTCTTTCTATTACGTCTGATATACCAGTTTGAAAGATCTTCAACTACAAAGTCAGAAATTTCGTGAACTACCTTATTATATTCAAAGTTTTCCATTTCTTCATAATAAGACTTGATTAGGGAATTTAATCTAGAATATAACCAGCGGTCAATTCCGTCTACTTTTACTCCCTCAAATGATTTGATATCAGCTAAAGTGAGTCCATCTGTGCCTGCATAGAGACTAAAGAAGTTATAGACATTTTCAAAAGTCCTAAAGAAGTTGTTTTTAACTTCAACAAGGCCTTTTTCGTCAAACTTAGTTTGCATCCAAGCTGGAGAAACATAGAGAGAATAAAATCTCACTGCATCTGCCCCATACTTATCAAAAAGTGCAAAAGGATCAAGGGTGTTGCCTCTTGATTTTGACATCTTTTGACCATTTTTGTCTACTACTAAGTCATTTACAAGGACATTTTTGTAAGGTGCCCTACCCATGGTAATGGTTGAAATTGCCATTAATGAATAGAACCAACCCCTAGTTTGGTCGATACCTTCGCAGATAAAGTCTGCTGGGTAATATCCTTTTTCAAAAAGCTCTTTATTTTCAAATGGATAATGTAGTTGGGCAAAAGGCATAGCTCCAGAGTCAAACCAAACGTCTAATACGTCTGGTACCCTAGTCATAGTGCCACCACACTTGTCGCACTTGATGTGGACATTGTCTACATATGGTCTATGAAGTTCAATATCTTCTGAAATATCTTCGATTGCACGCTCTTTAAGTTCAGCACGACTTGCAACTGTGTCTGTATGGCCACACTCGCATCTCCAGATATTTAGAGGTGTTCCCCAATATCTTGACCTTGAAATTGCCCAGTCTTTTACATTTTCTAGCCAGTTTCCAAATCTCTTATCACCGATAGTTTGTGGGAACCAGTTTACAGTCTGGTTATTTTCTACCATCTTGCCTGAGAACTTGCTCATTTCGATGTACCAAGATGGTCTTGCATAATAAATCAAAGGTGTATGGCATCTCCAGCAGTGTGGATAGTTGTGTTCCATTGTTTCCTTGGCAAAAACTTTTCCTTCTTCTTGTAAATGTCTCCAGATTTTTTCATTTGTATCAAAAACAAATTCACCCTTCCAAGGAGTTTCTGTAAACCTACCTTCAAGGTCAACTGGTTGGATAAAGTCTAGATCGTATTTTCTGCAGGCTTGGTAGTCATCCTCACCAAAGGCTGGTGCGATGTGAACTATACCTGTACCGTCTTCTGCTGATACATAATCAGCAAGGATAACCTTAAAGGCCTTGCCTGGTTGAGTCTTAACATATGGCATCAATTGCTCATATTCCAAAAGCTCTAGGTCTGTTCCCTTCATTTCTTCTACTACTTCATAGTCTCTCTTATCCATGAGTTTTGCCATCAAAGATTTTGCCATGTAGTAATAACAATCATCTTCCTTGTCAAAGACTTTTACATAGTCAAGGTCAGGATTAACAGCAAGGGCAAGGTTTGATGGAAGAGTCCATGGTGTAGTTGTCCAAGCTAGGAAATATTCATTGCTAGCTCCCTTTTTCTTAAACCTAACTGTAAGGGTGAGTGTCTTTTCAAATTCATAACCCTGGGCAACTTCGTGGCTGGCAAGACCTGTACCACATCTTGGGCAGTATGGCATTACCTTAGCACCCTCATAAATATAACCCTTCTTGAAGGCTTGGTCTAATAGCCACCACTCAGTTTCTATGTAATTATTATCCATAGTTACATATGGGTGGTCCATATCGTAAAGGAAGGCCATCCTGTCTGACATGTCTCTCCACATATCAGAATATTTCCAAACAGATTCCTTACATAGGTGGTTGAATTTTTCTATACCATATTGTTCAATATCGTTTTTATCGTGAAAACCTAATTGCTTTTCAACTTCGATTTCAACTGGCAGACCGTGGGTGTCCCAACCAGCTTTTTTTAGAACCTTGTATCCTTTCATATTTTTATAACGGCTGGTCATATCTTTTAGGGTCCTTGCTATAACGTGGTGGATACCTGGCTTGCCGTTAGCTGTTGGAGGTCCATCGTATATTACGTATTCATCCGCATTTTCACGTGTCTTGAAGGTTTCTCCTAAAAGGTCAATTTCATTCCAATAATCTTTTAGTTTCGCTTCCCTAGATTTAACATCTTTGGAATTGACTTCTTCAAATTTTAAGTCGCACATATTTTTTCCTTTCTAATAAAAAAGGACCGTCCATACAGACGGTCCACTTATTTCCTAGTTTGCTCTTAAGGCTTGGCATTCCTGCTAGGCTAATTGATTCACCCAGCAAACAATAAAGATGATTTTCATTTATATCCACCTAGCATTCTCACCAACCATGCCTCTCTGAAAGTTTTTTATAAATTACTCTTCTTTATATAGTCATTATTCTTACTCTAATGTACTGTTTTACCCGATTTTTGTCAAATATGTCTTATAATCTTAAATTTTTCTAGTGTATAGATATTAAAGTCATCTACATTTGCCAAATCCTTGGCATCTTCAAACATCTGGTAGTCTGTTTCGTACTCTTCCCTAAAAACAATCACAGGATTATTGGCATAGGAAAGAAGGAGTCCAGAATAAACTCCAAAATCTTCGATATTTTCGATTTGCTCTACCTTATTTATTTCTAAAACCTGGATATAAACATCATCAAGGTCAGATAATTTAAGGGCAAAAGCATTGTCAAAGACCCCTAAATTTACCACTTCGTGTATAATATCTAGGGCGATATTGGCCCTGGTTGGGTAAATTGAACCTGACCTTTCGTGCCTATCACCCTTGCTAATTTGTATCAAAACTCCGTTGTGGTTATCCTTAAATTCCTCGTCGTACTCATCAAGGTATTTGCCTGTTTCAAGGTAATATCTCAATGAGTCGTAGGCTAAATCTACAAACTTATCCTTAAGCATCTAAAAGTCCCTCTATATCTTTCGCAATATTGGCTGGTTTTTTCATTGAATCGTATCTTTTGACAGGCACTCCATCCTTGCCTATCAAAAATTTTGTGAAATTCCACCTAATTTTTTTAGATATTTTACCAGAAATTTGATCTTTTAGATAAGTGTAAAGTGGAGCTTCATTTTCTCCATTTACTTCTATTTTATCAAAACGATCAAAGCTTGTTCCGAAGTTTAATTCACAGAAATTGTTAATTTCTTCGATTGTGCCAGGTGCTTGGCCTGCAAATTGGTTGCAAGGAAAATCTAGGATTTCAAAACCCCTATCCTTGTATTTTTTATAAAGTTCTTCTAAACCATCATATTGCTTGGTAAAACCACATTTGGTCGCAGTATTTACTATTAATAAGACCTTGCCCGCATATTTGTCTAGGCTAACGTCTTCGCCCTTATCATTTTTAACTGTAAAATCATAAATTGTTGTCATAATAACTCCTCACCTTATATAAGCATTATACAGCTTTTTAGATGAAATTCAGTTTATATATTTTATAATAAAAAACCCAGGTTAAAGCCTGGGTCATGTTTAATAATCAAAGACTGGTACTGATGAACCTTTTGTTGTTTCTTCAATTATTTTTGCAGTTTCTGCTGTTTGGTAATAATTTTCTACCAAGTCTTTTAAGGTAGCGCTGTTGGCATTTTCCTTTAGGCAAGCTACTACATTTACATAAATTGCCTTAGCTGGATCCTTATAATCTTCAAGGAAAATAGCATCTCTAGTTGGGATAAAGCCAGCATCTACTGCCATTCCTGAGTTTATAACTGCTATATCAGAATCATCCAAGCTCCTTGCTGTTTGGGCTGCTGATAATTCTATAATTTCGAGTTTTTTTGGATTTTCTTTTATATCTGCAGGAGTTATGGCATCTCCCTCCTTGCCGTTAACTTTAATTAGGCCAGCAGATTGGAGGAGGAATAGGGCCCTAGCTCCGTTTGATGGGTCATCTGGTATGGTAACCTTAGCTCCGTCTTTGAGATCTTTTATATCTTTTATTTTAGATGAATAGATACCAAGTGGAGCTATAGCTGTATCGCCTATAGAAACTATATCAGAACCAGATGCTTGGTTGAAATCTTCTAGGAATTTTTTGTGTTGGAAGGCATTTATGTCAATATCTCCAGCAATTAGGGCCTCGTTAGGTTCTCTGTACTCAGAAAATTTAACTATTTCTAATTTTTTACCAGTTGCCTTTTCAAATCTTTTGGCAACATCATCCCAATCTTCATTGTTTTCACCAATAAGTCCAAGCTTTATTACATCCTTATCCTTAAACTTATCTTCACTAGCTGCTTCTGTCTTGGTTTGTTCTGAGGCCTTTTCAGCCTTTGCTTCTTGGTTTTTTGCTCCACAAGCTGTAAAACTTGCTAAAGCAAGTATTGCTATTAAAATTTTGCTAATTTTTTTCATATTTTTTCCTTATTCTTTTCTTTTTTAACTTATTCTTTTCTTATTCTAACTTTTTTAAAAACAAGGGGCAATGAATCGCAAAGCGCTTCGCTACTTTGCAAGTCGGTATCTTGTTTATTATAAAATATCAAAGTTTTGTTCTTTTCTTTTCTATAACACCACTGCGAAATCCCCATACAAGGGGATTTCTCGTTCATATAAAGCCAGCCTTATTTTTTCTAAACAAGTCTGGGAATAAATCGCAAAGCGCTGCGCTACTTTGCGACCCACTTTTTTACCCTAAATTGTTTTTCAAAGTTTGGGTATTTGGATTTTCCTTACACCGCTTATAAATCCCCATACGAGGGGATTTAACGCTCATATAAAACCTCACTTGTTTTTTCAAAACAAGTGAGGCAATAAATTGCAAATCGCTTCGCTAATTTGCAAGTCGGTATGCCGACTTACCAAGCAGGTATCCATGCTCCCTTGGTTATTCTTTCAAAGTCTTTTTTTGTTTCTTCTGTTTGGTAGTATTTTACAAATTCCTTGTAGGCTGCGTTGTTTTCGTCTTCTTTTCTTGCTGCTATTAGGTTGATGTATTGTTTTACTGAGTCACTCTTTGGATTTTCTACGTAGATTCCTTCGTTTTTGTCTAGGCCTGCGTCTAGGGCGAAGGTGTCGTTTACTACTGCGCAGTCTACGTCATCTAGACTTCTTGCTGTTTGAGATGCGTCCATTTCTACAATATCAAGCTTTTTAGGATTTTCTTTTATCTTATCTACTCCAATTGTATCTCCAGGTTCGCCTTCAACTTTAATTAGGCCTGCATCTTGAAGTAGGAATAGGGCTCTAGATCCGTTTGATGGGTCGTTTGGTATAGCTATTTTTGCCCCTTCTTTTATGTCTTCAAGTTTTTTAACCTTATGAGAATATAGGGTTATTGGTGCAAGCATGGTATCTCCTATAGATACAAGGTCGCTTCCCTTATCTTCATTAAATTCTTTTAGGAATTTATAGTGTTGGTAGGCATTTAAGTCTATATCTCCAGCAAGGAGGGCTTCATTTGGTTGAGCATAGTCTGAGAATTTTACTAATTCAACAGTATTGCCTGTTCCCTTTTCATATCTTTTGATAACTTCTTCTAATACTTCGTTGTATTCACCAACAACACCTATTTTTATATGGACTGGGTCAGTTGATTTTGCTGTTTCTCCTGCGTCCTTGCTTTCTGTCTTGGCTTCTTCTTTTGGAGCTTCTTCCTTCTTTTCCGCTCCGCTTCCACAAGCTGTTAAAGTCACTATCAAGCCTAGTGCTAGGGCTATTTTGCTAGTTAATTTCATTTTCTTCTCCTTTTTATTTAGCAACATTCCAACAAATTTATATGAAATCTCTCTCAAGATGATTTCCCTAATGACTTGTCTTTCTAATTAAGTAATTAGCTATACCTTGGATAAGGTAAACTACAATTAAAATTAGTATAACTGATACTATTACGACATCGTCTTTGTACCTTTGGTAGCCAACGGCTATAGCTAGATCGCCTATACCACCAGCTCCAACAGTACCAGCCATAGCAGTAAGGCCCAAGAGTGAAATTAGGGTGATAGATGAAACCCTGATTAAACTTGGAAGTCCTTCTCTAAGGTAAACTCTTGTAATAATTTCTACAGGGCTAAGTCCCATAGCTTCTGCGGCTTCAACCTTTCCACTATTAACATCTGCAAGGGCTTGTTCAACCTGTCTTGCAAAAAATGGAACTGCAGAAAATGTTAAAGGCACAATAGCTGCTGTAGCTCCTATCCTTGTTCCTATTATAGCTTTGGTAAAGGGAGCTATAAGGGCTAATAAGATTACAAAGGGGATGGCCCTAAAGAGGTTGGTTAATTTGTCTAAGATACTGTAAAGAATCTTATTTTCTAAAATCCTATCCTTGTCTGTAACTACCATTATTACGCCCAAGATTAGTCCCAGTAGTCCTGCAAAAATTGCAGATATAATTAGCATATATAAAGTTACTTTAAAATCACTTATAATCCTGTCTTTTATTGATAGGGAATAACTAAAAAATCCCATCCTTACCTCCTAATATTTCTAAGTTTGTACCCTTATCCTTTAGATAAGTGCTTACTTCTACCAACTTATCGTCATCGCCCTTAAAGCTTACGATTAAGTTACCAACTGGTGTTCCATTGATAAATTCTATATTTCCTGCTAGGATATTGGTCCTAACTCCAAATTTTTCAAATAATTCATTGATGATTGGTTCTGTAGTTGATTGGCCCAGATATGATAATTTGGCTAGGATTTCATCATCCTTGAGGATGCCTAAATTGGATTTAACTTCTTCTATAGTTTCAGAAATATTTGTGGAAGTCTCCACAAATTCCTTTGTGAGTTTGTTTTTTGGATCTGAAAATATGTCTAAGGTTGAACCACTTTCTATAACCTTGCCATCTTGCATCACTGCACATTTGTTGCAAAGGTCTTTTACCACGTCCATCTGGTGGGTGATTATTACTACAGTTAACCTTAGCTTGTCGTTTAAGTCCTTAAGCAATTTTAATATTTGCTTGGTTGTCTTTGGGTCTAGGGCACTTGTAGCCTCATCACAAAGTAGGATTTCTGGATCAGAAGCCAAAGCCCTTGCTATGGCACATCTTTGTTGCTGGCCACCTGATAATTCACTTGGATAAGCATTAGCCTTATCCTTGATTCCTACTGTTTCTAAGAGGTCTAAGGCCTTTTTTCTTTTTTCTTCCTTACTCAAAGACTTATCTTTTTTTATTGGAAATATTACATTATCTATAACTGTAAGATTGTTTAGAAGGTTGAAATGTTGGAAAATCATGCCAATCTTTTTTCTTCTTGCCCTTAAGTCCTTATTTGATAAGTCTAGGAGGTTTTCTCCGTTAATTAGGACTTGGCCCTTACTTGGTCTTTGGAGGAGGTTTATGGTCCTAACAAGAGTTGACTTGCCAGCTCCCGAAAAACCTACAATCCCAAAGGTGTCTTGCTCTTTAATTGTCAAACTAACATCATCTACTGCTTTGAATCCATCAAAGTCAACTGTTATATTTTTTAATTCTATCATTTATCGCTCTCTTTCAAAAAATCTATAGCAAACTTAATTGCAAGACCTAGTGCATAGTCAATCGCCCTTTCATCTAGGTCAAATTTTGCTGTATGAAGGTCGCTTGCCTTTCCCTCCGCTTCATTTCTAGTACCGAAATTTACGAAAATTGTGGGGCAAAGCTTGGAATAACCATAAAATGATTCTGAAATCCAAAGCTTAGGACTTGCTATTAAAGCATCTTCATACAAGCTTTTAAGACTTTCCTTAACTTTCTTCGCCAAGTTTTCATCATTGATAACTGGTTCTGCCACAATTTTGCTATAGTCGTTAAAGACTACAGAACAACCGTGGGCTTTTGCAGTTAGGTCTGCAATGTTTTTTAAAAGCTCAAGGGCCTTTTTGCCTTCATCTAGGTCGAAAAACCTTAAAGTTCCTTTAACATTTGCCCTATCGCAAATCACATTGGCAGCAGAGCCTCCATTGATAGCTCCAATTCCCAAACTCACAGGCTTTTCCAAATCCAACTGGTTATTCCAAGCTGAATTTAGGCCCGTAATAATGTGGGCTGTTGCTATTAGAGGATTGACTGCCTTGTCAGGTCTTGAACCATGACCACCCTTTCCTATTATATCAAAGTCAACTCCTGCACACCCTGCATAGGCAGGGCCTTCTATAATAGAAAATTTCCCAACATCTAGGGCTGGACTTTGGTGGTTGCCGTAAACTGCGTCAAGGCCCTTATCTTTTAAATGCTCTAGCATTGCATCAATGCCTGCTCCAGTTTCCTCAGCTTCTTCAAAAATAAGATAAATCTTACCACTTATTTCATCTGCCAAGTCTTTGAGGATTTTCCCTGCAATCACTGCCACAGTCATATGGCTATCATGACCACAAGCGTGAGATACGCCAGGATTTTTGGATACAACCAGCTTTTTCTCTTTGAGATTGTAGGGGTCTTCTTGGATGGCAAGACCATCTAAGTCGGTTCTGATTCCAAGAGTCTTGCCAGGCCTACCTGTATCAAATAAGGCTGTGAAACCAGTTGAACCCGGCACATCTTCCACAACAAAGCCCAACTCTTCGCACCTTTTTTTAAGGTACTTGCTTGTTTCAAACTCCTTGCTTGACACTTCTGGGTTTTCGTGGAGGTATCTGCGAGTTTTTATTATATCTTCTTTATTTAATTTTATTGCTTGATTTATTTTGTCTCCTAAGGTCATTGTTGCTCCTTTTTCGTAAAAAAATAACGTCCCATATTCCACATAGGAATATAAGGACGTTTAAATCGCGTTACCACCTTATTTTATGCTTGGTCACCCAAACATACACTCATCAAGTACAAACATACTCTAATTCTATAACGGGAATTCCCGTACGGATCTCATATCGACCCATCCCATCCAAGGCCATCTTCATCTAGTCGCCTCTTTGCTCCTTTTCACCAACCGGAGCTCTCTAAAAAAGATTCTTCTAAACTACTCTTCTTGTCATATGGTTTTTTAAAACTTTTATCTCATTGATAATGGTATAATACCATTTAAAAATTTTCCTGTCAAATCTTTTTTTATTTTTCATCTGGAAGGCTGATTTTATCAAGGATATGGTTAAGCTTGGCAATAGCAATTCCATAATTTGTCATGGCAGTGCCGGCTTCTTTTGCTTTTTCCACCCTAGATAAAACATGGGTCCTATTAAACATACATGAGCCACAAGCTATAATTAGGTCATATTTTTCATAGGCTATTGGATCATTTCCCCTAGCAAAATCTATATTTATATCTGGGTGAGTTCTCTTTATAAGCTTTGGAATCTTCACACTTCCTATGTCTTCATCTACCGGAGGATGACTGCAGGCTTCGGCAATTAGAATATTTTTTATATTCCCTTCCAAAACCTGGGCTGATTCTACAAAATATTCCAAATCGCCCTTAAAGGCTGAAAATAAAACTGAAAAGCTCGTAAGTTTTACATCGCTTGGTTTTTTCTCGTAGACTTCCTTAAAGGCCTGGCTATCGGTAATTATTAAGTCAATTTTATTTAGGCTCTTAATGGTTGTTTCAAAATTAGAAAGGTCAGTGCAAATAGCGCTTGCCCCCTTATCGATAATTTCCCTGATAGTCATCACCTGGGGTTTTATAAGCCTATCCTTAGGTGCTGCCGCATCTTGGGGCATGACAAGGACTACCATGTCACCTTTTTTGACCAAATTTTTGGTTATAGTAAGGTCTTCTTTTTTGTAAAGGGCTTTTATTTTAGAAAAAATTTCATCCCTTGATTTGGTGGATGAAAGGTCTACACCAACTGGATTCTTCTTAGCAAAGTCTTTTAGAATTTTTTCTCCATCCCCAGTATCTATCTTCATTGCCAAGTAGATTACGGGTTTGTCTTTGAATTTTGGAATAATTTCTAGATCATCACCAGGACTTAAAACGTAAAGAAAAACATCCACCTTGTCTATTTCTGCAAGAGTTTTTTCGTATCTTTCCTTACCGAGCTGAGTTTCATCAGCTGTTCCTGCTGTGTCGATAAAAACGACTGGCCCAAAATCGGTTATTTCCATGGCCTTTCTAATTGGGTCTGTAGTTGTTCCTTCAATCGGAGAAACTATGGCTGTATCTTGGCCTGTTAGGTAATTTAAAAGGGTAGATTTGCCTGAATTTGTCTTGCCAAAAATGCCTATATAGACTCTTTCACTAAGGCTTGTCTTAGATATAGATGTCACGTTGACCTTCCTCAACACGTTTGATATTTTCCCTAGTATTCTCCCTCACTTCTGGATTTGGGATATTTTCTAGTTCTCTTTTTATTAGCATATCAGCATTTGCTGCTGTTTTTTCACTCGCATAGTCAACAGCGTATTCCTTTAGGGTCACAAGGGCGTTTGGATGGCAGATATTACCTATACCATGTTTTTTGACCATGCCCATGAAGACTTCACCTGTCCTGCCCTTCCTATAGCAGGCTGTGCAGAAGGATGGAACGTGATCTTTTTCGATTAGCCAGTTTACAACCTCATCAAGAGTCCTGTTGTCAGCTAGTTCAAATTGGTCACTTCCCTTGGTTTCATGTTCTGTATAGCCACCAACAGATGTCTTTGATCCACCAGAAAGTTGGCTAATTCCTAATTCTAAAAGCCTATTTCTCATAGCTTCTGACTCACGAGTTGAGACAATCATGCCTGTATATGGGACAGAAATCCTGATGCAGGCAACAAGTTTTGCAAACATATCATCTGACAAGGAGTTGTCAAAATCATCTGGGTCGATATCGTCAGCCGGTTGGATTCTTGGCACAGAAATTGTGTGAGGTCCAACATTAAAACGAGCTTCCATGTGCTCAGCGTGCATGAGTTGGCCGATAAATTCATATTCATAAGAATCAAGTCCGTAAAGCACTCCCATGCCCACGTCATCAATACCACCTTCCATAGCCCTGTCCATGGCTTCTGTGTGGTAGGCATAATTTGATTTTGGTCCAAACTTGTGGAGGGCTTCGTAGTTTTCCTTGTTATAGGTTTCTTGGAAGAGGATATAGGTACCAATCTCAGCTTCCTTAAGCTTCCTATAATTTTCTACAGTTGTAGCTGCTATATTAACATTTACACGCCTAATTGCCCCGTTTTTGTGTTTGATATTATAAATTGTATGGATAGACTCAAGTATGTAGTCAATTGGGTTATTTATTGGGTCTTCTCCAGCTTCAAGGGCTAGTCTCTTGTGGCCTTGGTCTTGGAGGGCAATTACCTGCTCTTTGATTTCTTCTTGGCTTAGTTTTTTCCTTGGAATGCTCCTATTTTGACCATGATAAGGACAATATACACAACCATTTACACAATAATTTGACAAATAAAGGGGTGCAAAAAGCACTATCCTATTAGCGTAAAATTTGTGTTTTAAGTCCTTGGCAAGTTTAAATATTTCCCCATTTAGGTCATCTTCCTTGCAGGATAAAAGCACAAAAGCTTCCCTGTGGCTAAGGCCCTTGGCCTTTCTAGCCTTTTCTAGAAGCTCTGTGATTAATTTTCTATTGTGAGCGTTCTCCCTGCCGTAGGCAAGGGTCTCTAAAATTTCTTCGTGATTTATAAATTCTTCTGCATGTGTACTTGCAGGATCGTATTTTGTCATTCTTTCCTTCTTTCTTTTCTATGTCCATTTATAATTATAATACTTTTTTGGTCAAATTTAAAATAAAATCAGAAAAAAATTAGATTTATTCTAATGAAGTCAATAAAGAATCTTTATAAAATAAGGTATAATAGTCATGTTATCATCTGCCCTCAGGGTGAAGGGAGGTGGTTCTATGAAAATTATAGTTGACTTCATTCTTGAAGTTTCGGTGCAAGGCAAGCCCCTCCGGCTCAGTGAGGAGTTGGTAACTATTTGTACAAGTGGCTAAGCTCTAAGAGAACTAAAGAAGATGATAATTAGCCCAAGAAAACAAAAAGACGAGCTGCAGACTCGTCTTTTTTGTTTGGTAATTCCATGATTTATAGTTGACTTCATGGTTACCATCATTATACCTACTAATCGTATATTTTCAATTCCTTATTAATTTGAAAAGACGAGTTGGGACTCGTCTTTTCTTGATTCTATGAAAGTGTTCAACTTCATGTGAACATTATACCTCTTAATCCATGTCATTAAATATAGGTTTAATTATCATTTCCCAAAATCAGATACATCTCCCCTATCGTCCACAACCTGATAGCCAAAGGATGCGATTTCTTTTTCGAGCTGTTTTTTTGCCTCTGCTGCTTCAAGACCTGTGTTCAACTTGTTATCGTAAAGGTTGTAGGCTTTTTTGGCTTCCTTGGGACTTAGGTTTGGCATCAACACATTAGCTCCTGCCTTTAAGCCCAATTCCCTGCCCTTAGGATTTACTGTACCTAGGGCTGTAGTTGCTGGGATTAAGGCGTAGGGGAAAACTATCCTCAATATGGCAACAAGCCTTAGAGTTTTTGCAAACGACCCATTTTTAAAATCCATGAAGGGCGTATCGTGGCTTACGAGGTATGGCCCAATGCCTACCATGTCTGGCTCCAGTTCTTCAAGAAATCTGATGTCTGCAATCAAATCCTCTGTCTTTTGGTAAGGGCTTTCAACCATAAACCCACCCCCAACTTGGTAGCCAATTTTTTTGAGATTGTAAAGACATTCTTGCCTATTTTTTAATTTCATTTCTTTTGGATGAAGCTTATCGTAATGGGCGGGATTTGAACTTTCTTCCCTTAGTAAATACCTATCAGCCCCTGCATCAAAAAAGGCCTTATAGTCTTCGTAAGATCTCTCTCCCAAAGAAAGGGTAATCGCCACATCTGGGTACCTTAACTTGATAGATTTTAAGACATCAACCATAAAGTCTTGGCTAAACTTAGGATCTTCCCCACCTTGCATAACAAAGGTCCTAAAACCAAGCTCATAACCGAAGCTAGCTGCACTTAGGATTTCTTCCTTGCCAAGCCTATAGCGATTCACATGGGCATTAGATTTTCTTATCCCACAGTAGTAGCAATCATTTTTACAAATGTTAGAAACCTCTATTAAGCCTCTGAGGTAGACCTTATTGCCGTAAACTTGCCTGCGAATTACATCAGCCCTTTGAGCTAAAATATCGGTCATGGACTCATCTTCTATCCATTTTTTTAAAGTTTCGTCATCTATGTGGTTAATTTCTCTTTTTCTCATATGACCCTCTTCTTGGTAAAAAAATTAGGAGGTCATAGGACCTCCATCGGGTTTGGTAAAATAAATTCATCTATAATATACCCAAAACTTCCCTTTTTGCAATATTATTTTTCATTTCTTAGCAAATTATAGGGAAATTCATAGGAACGAGGTCTTGGCAGGTAGGTTTTTATAGGATTTTCAAGTTTGGCTTCTAGGTCATCTTGCCAGCCTTTTAATATCTTAAGTCTCTCTTCCCTTTCAGGTGTTTTTGCTATATTTCTCAAAGCCTCTCTCTCATCTAGGCCAAGATACCTACCCTTGATTAAATTATTAAGAAGGATTATTAGCTTCTCGTATTCATCAATTTCACGTTTTTTAAGATAAGCTATAATAAAGTCTTCATCCCTCTTGCTTACATTTCTCTTGCCATGGTAGGAAGAAATTTCACCTGTTACAAAACCATGACCAAGGGCAATCCTTGCTGGATAGAAATAAGCCTCAAACCTCAAAATCCTATATCCTTCCATCATATGGGCCATATCCCTATATCCATAACCCTTGCCTAGGTCATGCAGACAACCAACTGCATAGGCTATTTCAGGATCCAAGCCAAGCTCTCTGGCAATTTTTTCGCTGGTTTTGCCAATTATGTGGCTGTGAATTATCCACTCACCTGGACATTTTTTAAAAGCCTCGTCCAACATATTTCTTACCTTGTCTTTGTTTGGTATATTCCCAAATCCATCCTTATACATAGTCCACCATCCCATATGCATGGTCAATTTCTGACCCAATTTTAAAATCCACTTGCTTTTCACTCTCTTTATAATAAAGTCCAACTCCTTGTTGAGACCTTATCTGATTTTTATAAATCATTTTTACATAGGAAATCCTACCCTCATCAAACCCAGGTATTTCCTTGATATAATCAAAGTAAACTCCGTTGTTTACATGGTGGTTTCCATCATAGTCTGCCCTTCTAATAGCAATTTCTTTTACCTTTTCGTAAACATCTGGCTTTTTATAAGCTCTTCCGGAGTAGGTTTCATCACTTTGCCCATAGGCCTCTAAGACTTTGCTATCAATTATTCCTACCCTTTGTTTTTCTTTGTCAAAAAGGATAAAGGTGGCCTTGGCTTTTGCAAAAATCTCCCCATCTTTTTTTACCAAAAAATTCCTGTAGGCATAAAACCTCTTCATGTGGGTGGGAATAGTTGTGATTTCAATGTCAAATCCTTCTCTAATTTGCTTTATAATTTCAATATCCCAACTATAAAGTAGCCAAGTTTTGTCATCCATCTCAGCTAGGTCTTTTTCGATTTCCCTAGCTTGGCTAAAGGCAAGATCGACCATCAAACCTGTAAGGCTTCTGAGGGTAATTATTCCATTTTCATTTGTAAACATAGACCTAACCTTGTAGGTTTTTGTATAATCCATAGGTCTCCTAACAAAAAAGGGCAGCAACCTGCCCTCTTTCCTATTTAATCTCTTTCAATAACTCTGCCAAGGCCTTTAGGAATTGTTGGTCCTTTTTAAAGTTATTATTATTCAAATCTAATTCTTGATTTTTATTTTCAACTTCTATATCTGGTTTAACACCAATTTTATTAATTTTATTGCCATTTGGAGTTTTATATTCACTAATTGTAATCTTAGCTCCTGCGCCATTTTCAAGTGGGAACAATTTTTGTACTATACCCTTGCCGAAAGATTTGGTTCCGACAATCTTAGCCCTGCCCCTATCCTTAAAGGCTCCAGCTAAAATTTCAGAAGCAGATGCAGAATTTTCATTAATAAGGACTGTCATTGGTATATCATCCTTATTGGAATCAGATTTTTCTGTAATTACATTTCCGTTTTTATCTTCAGTAGTAACTATGACTCCTTCATCAAGGAAGGTATCGGCAATGTCAAGGCACACATCAAGGGCTCCTCCTGGATTGTTACGCAAATCAAGAACCATCCCTTCTATATCTGAATTTTTAAGTTTAGAATATTTCTCCTTAAAGTCATCCCAAGTTATGTCATCAAAAGCAGAAAGCCTTAGGTAACCAATCTTTTTACCGGAAATATTGAGAGTCTTTGTATAAACTGTATCAACAGTCACATCACGTCTTTCGACAAGCATAGGAATTAACTCACCCTCAGGCTTATCATCGCTAACCCTTAAAACCTCGATTTTTACTTTAGTACCTGGCTCCCCTCTAATCAAGGCTACAGCCTTATCAAGTTGGGTGGCATCAAAAACATTTCCCTCTACACTCTTAATAAAGTCGCCTGACTTCATACCAGCTTCCTTGGCTGGAGAATTTTCAAAAACTTGAACAACCTTAATAAGTCCTTCTTTAGAAGGAGAAACAGTCACACCTATTCCCTTATACCTGCCATCCAAATTCTCCATAAGTTTGCTAAACTCTTCCTTTGGATAATAGGAAGTATAAGGATCGCCAAGGTTGGCAAACATCCCCTTAAGAGCTCCATTATAAAGGTCTTCATCCTTATAATCAAAAAGGAAATTCTTATCCAAAAGTCCCTTTAGTGAATCCATCTCGCTAATTAATTCTTTATCTCTAGTAGTCCCACCCTGGCCTAAATCTACATTCGAGCCAAGCATGAAACCAGCAAAACCAATTGCCCCAATAAGAACAACTGACAAAATTACTTTTCCAAATTTTTTCATTAACTAAATCCTTTCCAAATAGGTCCTAAGCCCACTTAAATTAATACATATATTATATCACAAGATAGGTTAAATTGTAATAAAAAATATAAGCCCATCTAAATTAGCTTTTTAAATAGTATTTTAAAAAATTTTGGGTAAGTATCAAATAAGAAACCTTTTACAGATTGGAGAAAAAATGCAAATCACAGAAGTTTACAAAAATATATACCAAGCAATCTTTCCCCTAACAGGAAATCCACTCAAATCAATCAACATCTATGTCATAAAGGCAAATGATTTTGCTATGATAATCGACACCGGCTTTAATAATCCAGAAAATAGGGTCAACATGGAAGAATTGATCCAAAGACTAGACCTAAATTTAACAAAAACCAAGCTCTTCCTTACCCACCTCCACTCAGATCACGTAGGTCTTGCCAAATGGCTAGAAGATAAGGGGATTGGAGACATTTACATTTCGGAAAAAGACGGAAAAATGGTCGAAAATGGCATAAATAAAGAAGACTTCCAATGGCAAAACATCATAAAAAATGCCCACTTCCAAGGACTCGGCCCAGAAAATCTAAAAATCGAAGACCACCCTGGCTACAAAAATAGACCAAAGGAAGCTTTTCCCAACACAAAAATCAAACCAGGCTGGGAAATCGCCATAGGAGACTATAACTTTGTCGCCATCGACGAAGAAGGTCACACACCCGGCATGCTAGGCCTGTATGAAAAAGACCACAAAATTTTATTCTGTGGTGACCATATCTTAGGAAAAATCACCCCAAACATAACCTATTGGGGTGATGAATTTGGAGATAGCCTCGGCATTTATTTAAAAAATTTAGAAAAAATCAAAGACCTAGACATAAAACACCTCTACTCCGCCCATAGGTTTTTGGTAGAAGACACCAACGCCAGAATAGACGAACTTATCGCCCACCACAAAGAAAGGCTCGCCGACTGCCTACAAATAATAAAAAAATTAAAAAGAGCCAACACAACACAAATCACCCAACAAATGCAATGGGACATCAAAGCCAAAGACTGGACCGACTTCCCTGCCAGTCAAAAATGGTTCGCCGTAGCCGAAGCCGCCGCCCACCTAAAACACCTTGTAAAGCAAGGTAGAATAAAAGAAGAAGTAATAGAAGGAGTAGGGTATTACAGTATAGATTAAAAAAATAATAAAAAATCTACCCCTGCTCAATTTTTAAAACTAAACCAATTAAATTCCCATAAAAGAAAAACTCGTTTACAAGTCTTATTTGCAAACGAGTTTTATTTTTATTTCCAAAAATCTAGTCTATTTTCGTCAAGTCCGATGTGGTTGGCTTTAAAGACTGGGTCTTTGTTTTCTTTTCTTTGTTTTTCATAATCTTCTAATGCTTTTATAGCGTATTTTCCTAGGGCGAAGATTGAGAATATATTGATGATTGCCATGATTCCCATGAAGAGGTCTGCAAGGTCCCAGGCGAATTTCATTTCCATTCCTGCTCCTAAAAATATTAAGAGGGTGGCTATTATCCTGAAGACTAGCATGAAGTTTTTAGATGGTTCTTTCTTTCTTAGGTAGGCTAGGCATGAATCACAATAATAAAGATTGCCCAAAAGAGTTGTAAAGGCGAATAGGGCCAGGCAAATTGTGATAAAGACATAACCAAAATGTCCGACAACAGTTGCTAGGGCCTCTTGGACAAAACCTGCACCAGCGAGATCTTCTGTTGGTGCAACACCAGAAACAAGGGCCATGAAGGCTGTTGCTGTACAAATTATTAGGGTATCTATGAATACTGACACCATTTGTACCAGACCTTGTTTGACAGGATGGCTTACCATTGCACTTGCTGCTGCGTTTGGTGCAGAACCCATACCTGCTTCGTTAGAATAAAGTCCTCTTTTGATTCCTTCTACCATGGCAGAACCAGCCACGCCACCAAAAATCGCTCTGAAGTTAAAAGCATCTTCTACAATCATCTTTATCATTTTTCCTATATTTGAAAAATTAATACCAATCATAAATATAGACATAAGAACATAAATTATTCCCATTATTGGAACGATTATAGATGTGTATTTTATAATCCTCTTACCTCCACCTATGATGCAATAACCTGCAATTATAGCAAGGATACCACCTATAATCCAAGAAGTTTTGCCTTTTTGATAAAAATCATAAACCCTAAAGGAATCTTGGAGGTTAAAAGAGGCAAGCATATTAAAACCAACAGCATAGGTCAAAATTAAAGCTAGAGCAAAAACCACGCCGAGTTTTCTAGATCCTAGACCCTGTTCTATATAATAAGAAGGTCCACCATAGCTTGACCCATCCTTGGCTTTTTTTTTGAAAATTTGTGCTAAAGTCGATTCTATAAAGGCAGATGCCCCACCGATTACAGCTATAATCCACATCCAAAAAACAGCTCCAGGTCCTCCTAGGCAAATAGCGTTTGACACGCCTACGATGTTTCCAGTTCCTACCCTAGATGCAGTAGATACCATTAGGGCCTGAAAACTTGATACATCATCTTTGCCAGCAGGTTTCTCGCCGAT
Source organism: Anaerococcus lactolyticus S7-1-13 (assembly GCF_000758765.1). Classification (NCBI taxonomy): domain Bacteria; kingdom Bacillati; phylum Bacillota; class Tissierellia; order Tissierellales; family Peptoniphilaceae; genus Anaerococcus; species Anaerococcus lactolyticus. The sequence goes on along the minus strand of NZ_JRMW01000031.1, from coordinate 74,073 downwards.
AACCTTTATGGCATCTGGTAAAAGACTTAGTTGGATAAAGCCTGTCCTGATTGTAAAATAAAAGCTACAAGCTAAGAGGATAATTATTAAAATTGGATAGTAGAGATATCCGTTGACCGTCGATAAAATATTTTTAAAAATTTCCATACATTCTCCTTTTTATATACAAGCTAACTTAGCTAACTAAGTGCGCTTTTTTATCATCAATGCATATGTGTATCTATACATCATCTTATCACACTAAAGTATCACTTTAATTAATTTACTTTAAATTTATTTTCTTGTCAATTTATTATTATAGAGAGTTATTAATAATCTTTCTTTGCTAGGACCTTCTTTTAGGTGAAATTTTTAAGTTTCTAAAGCTGGATTAAACTTGCTAGAGTTTTATCCAGCCTATTTTATATTAAAGATAAAAAAACAAACGCAAGATTACGTTTGTTTTTCCTTTATCCTTAAATTTTCAAATTTTAAGGGCCTATCCTCTTTAATTATCTTCTAATTCCAGCACACCTTCTGGAGCTGATTCTTTGCCTACATATTCTATCCTGGTTGTTAATTTTTCCCTAGCCTTGCTTTGCTTAAAAGACTCGTCAGTTTCTTTGATTAGATAAGCCCCTTCTTCGAGATGTCTAATTCTTATTTCTTCTTTTATTTTCCCCTTGTTTTTCTCATACATGGCGCTTGTCATTTTGTCATAGGCCTTGCCATCGTAAATTATTTTTGATTTGTCAGAATATTTTGGCTCTTGACCCAACTTTTTGCTTATATCACCCAGACTCATTGAGTCGCAATCCTTAGCAAGTCGCATCACATCCCAAGGTCCCATCTTTCCTTCTTCTATTTTCCAATAAGCCACCTGTCTTTTGCTTGGCAAAATCAGTGACTTTTCTTCTCCTTTTGACATTTTTATATCCATCCTTATCTCGTAACCATAAGCTTTATTTGCATAGGCCTTGACTAGGAAAAAGGCAGCAAATACAAATACAAGACAACTAAGACCAATTATTTTTTTATTTAATATTTTTTTCATACGTCCTCCTTTTTCCCTAGTATAGCAAAGCTGATGTAAAATCGAGATAAAAAAAGAGCCTATAAGGTATATTTCTATCATCTTTTAGAAATAATCCCTATAAGCTTCTTATAGTTAGCAAAATCCTGCTTTTAATCTTTTTACAAACCTAAGGCCTGTATAAACTATTGCCAAGACTCCTACTACTGCTCCAATTAAGGTGGCAATTTTCATTACTTTTACTAAAATATTTCCCTTGCTGGCATCATTAGCACTTGCTACGAAGTCACCGGAAGGTAGTTTAAATTCTTCTGCTGGTCCTGAATCATCCCTGATTGCATTTACCAAAAGCCTGTTAGGTCTTGGTGGCAGAAATGGACTACATGTCAAGAGGGTAATCATATCTAAATCGCCCCTTGGAGCAAGCTTATCCCAATCATATGGTCCAATGATTTCCTTATCACTAACCACATAACGCATGGTTTGATTAGCTCTTTCTATATAGATATAGTCACCATTTTTAAGTTCATCAACATACAAAAACATGGTATCGCCCCACCAACCCCTGTGGCCGGCGATGGCTGACCTTGTGCCTTTTCCGCCAACAGGTATAGCTGTTCCAGCAACTTGGGCAACACCCTTTGAAATATGCTCATAGGTTGCATCTAGGTATAGGGGCAAGTACTTATCGAGTTTTGGTATGGATAAGTAAGCAAAAGGTGTGTTGGTTGTCCTAAACATCTCGTACTTATTCTCATAATCCTTGCTTGTGAATGGATCTTCAACACTTGGATCAGTCCCCTTAATCATCTCGTTATAAGTTTGTGCATTTTTATTTTCTTCAGCAATTTCTGCATCGGTCTTGGCAGCTTGTATTTTTTCAAAAGATTTTCTTTCGCTTTTTGCCATAAAGTCGTGGTAGCTCCTTAAGACCAAGGGGCTTGTCAAGAGCACTAAACCCACCAGAATTAAAATATATCCTAAAAAGGATTTTTTAGTTAATTTGATTTCTTTCTTCAATTTCTCTTAGCTCCTTGCTTAGACTATCAGTCCTTTTCTTTTCCCTAAAAAGTGTCAAAGTCAGGATAATTATAATTGGTATAAGCACCAAAACCATCCTAAAAAAGTCCACTCTCGCTCTAGGCATATTAGCCACACCATCATCAATAGCTTCCTGGTAGGGAATCCTTACTCCACGCACCAAAAGCCTGTGAGAATTGATCATATAAGGTGTACAGGTTAGTAGGGTTGCATAGTCCTTATTTTCTACTACAAGGACCGGCTCAAAGTCTGAAGGCTCTACAACCTGAATCTTATCTACCTTATAGGCAATAGTCTCCTTGATATTAGTAATATAAAATACATCGCCATAGGCAAGTTGGTCGAGGTTTCTAAAAAGTTTGGCATTAGGTAGACCCCTGTGGGCTGTGATAACTGTGTGGGTTGAATTTCCTCCGATTGGTAGAGATGTACCCTCCAAGTGGCCAGCACCTTTTTGCAAAACATCTTCACTCGTACCTGCACGAATTGGAATATCGACCTTTATTTTTGGAATTTTTATATGGCCAACCATCTCCTCAACTTCAAGCATCCTCGCATACTCTGCACGACCTGCCTTTTCCATATCTGTATAAGGGTCGGCAAGCCTTGATGGGTCAAGGGTACGGTTATAGGCTGCTGCCAAGGCCATTCTCCTATCCAAATCCTCAGGAGCAAGCTCTTTGGCTGCCTTGACGAAAGTAATAACATCATCTTCCGCCTTGATTTCGTAATACTTTTGACTTATAAGTGGGTAGGAAAAAATCAAAAGTCCCAGGATAAAGATTCCCATAAAGACTATCCTATCCCTGGTCCTCTTAGACATAATCATCATCCTCACCAGCTAAGTTTTCGAACAAGTCACCCTGTCCAGTTGGATTTCTTAGCTTAGACTTTATGAATCCACCCTTGGTAAACTCACTAATCTTCTTGAAATACTTTTTATTATCTCTCCTTAATTTCAAAATTAGGATTAGTAAAATCAAAATTAAAATAAGTGATGCAAAGAATAACATTCTGAAAATCCAGTTATTCCTATTTTCCCTTATAGATTCTTCATCAACGGCTGGTACATAAGGCACCCTATGGCCCCTAACAATGAGCCTGTGAGTATTAATCATGATTGGTGTACAAGTCAAAAGTGTCGCATAGTCATGGCCCGGACTGATCAAGAGGTCATCGAAGTTTGATGGCTCAATTACCTTAATCTGATCCACCTGGTAGGCAATGATACCCTCAATATTTTCTATATAAAACTTATCGCCAATTTCCAGTTGGTTTAGGTGGGTGAATAGTGTTGCTTCAGGCAAACCTGAGTGAGCAGTCAAAACTGTATGGGTGGAATTGCCACCAATAGGAAGGGAGGTTCCCTCCAAGTGACCGACACCTTTTTGCAAAATATCCTCACTCGTACCTGCATATATAGGCAGTTTTTGGTTAATCTTTGGGATGTCAACTGTACCAATCATCTCCTCAACTTCAAGCATACGAGCGTATTCCTTGCGGCCCTCCTCTTGCTTTTTTCTAGTGTAAGGATCTGATGCAATCTTTCCAGTCAAAGACTCGTTAAAGGCCTTGGCAAGATTTATCCTCCTGTCGATTTCCTTAGTATCAAGCTTTTTCGCTTCATTAGAGAAAGTTTCAACCTTCTCATTAGACTCGATTCGGTAATAGAATCTTGAAATCAACGGATAAACCATTACCAAAAATCCCAGCAAGAAAATCAGCCTAAAGAGCCAACGTGATTTTTTCTTATTAACTTTTTTTCTCTTAGCTTTTTTCTTAGCCATATTAATCCTTCATATAAAAAGGGCACCAATGCCCTTAGCTATCAGTTATATTTTACTATATGATTTAAAATCCTCATCAGCTAGCAAATGTAAAATAAGGACCCCTCAAATGAAGGATCCTTCATATTTATGCCATCTGTAATTTTTCACTGCTATTAACAAGTTTGATACCCATTGTCAAAAGAATCAACCCAGCAATCGCCATAATAATAATCTTGACATCACCAGTCTTAACGATATTCTTTATAACAGTAGTTGCATTAGTAGGTACATATTTAGTTACAGTAGTATTATCCCTACGAGTAATTACAGGTTTGTAAGGCTTGTTGACAATTTTTTTGGCAGGAAGCGAAATGCTCGCCGCATCAACATCAAAATATGTCAATGGATTGTCGATATAGTAATTAGTAGGCGCTGCCTCTTCTCTTATTGCATATCTGCCATATTCGAGACCATCAACCCTGAACTCACCATTATTGCCAGACTCAAGAGTAATTTGCTTGCCGTCCCTAACAACCCTCTCATATTTATTAGTCTTCTCATCGAGCTTCATAAGAACAAATCTAGCACCAGCAAGCCTCTTCTCATCCTTAGAATCATCAATCTTAACAAAATTAAACCCACCTGTTGGGGTCTTTGGGTTTGGCTTATCAGGAGTATTTTCAACAATTAATATTTTAATATCTCCCTTGTCATTAACTGCTCTTGCATCCTTAACCTTAAATTCTATCTTTGTTTTTGATAATTGGTAACCCTTTGGAGCCTTAGTCTCTTCAAAATAATAATCGCCATCCTTAAGATCAGAAATATAAATCAAGCCATTCTCATCAGTAACAATTTCTTCCTTGCCACTATTATCTAATTCATAATAAACGCCTGACTTCTTAAACTTAAGAACAGTTCCGTCTTTTTTGTATAATTTAAAAACAGCGTCCTTTAGATATTTATTTTTATCAGCAGCATCTATTTTTTTAAGAATTGGAGTGATTTTATTTTTGATAACAAATGGTTCCCCACCTGGTTTTAAATCTTCAGAAATCTTACCTACATTTGCTTTATCATATCCTGGAGCTGGTGCTACTTCTTTAAAATAGTAAACCCCTTCAAGCAAGTTCCTAACAATGATTTCACCATTATCCCATGTTTCTAAATTAATATCCGCTCCCTTTTCATCGTCGCGAGTATATTTGCCCTTTTCTCCAGTAACTTTTACAGGAATACTTTTAACTTCATTTCCATCCTTGATTTTTTGATAAAGTTTAAACTGAGCCTTATTAATTCTAATATTTTTATTATCAGCATCAACCTTTATGAGGCTTATATTATTGGTCTTAACCTTTTTAACTTCTTTGGCAATAACTGTTCTAATATTATTATTAGTTTCATCATCTGGAAGTCTAACTATAATCGGAACAAGTTGTTTATTTAATATTTTCTTGGACTCATCTGTTTCCTTTATTAAATAAAATCCCTTATCAAGATTATCAATCAGAATTTGTTCAGACAATTTATCAACATCAAAATTCTCAATCTTCCTAGTGTCTATTTCATCATAGGCGACATTATCATAGACAAGCTTGCTTGTCTTAGACTTACCCATGTCTTGGATAAGAATTTTATCATGATTAAGTTTTTTTTTCAACATCAGCAATATTTAACTCTTTATCAGCTGATCTATAAAAACTCTGAGCAAGTTCAATCAATCTACTATCTGTAATATGCTCATCAAGTTTTAATTTATAAACTTTTACTTGTCTTACAGAAGATTGAATTACTCCTCCACCTTTAATCTCTTCTTTTAATTTTTCTTTTTCATTTACATCAATTCGCAAATTAATAGTATATTTGCCACTATTATCAGCAAAAACTCTCCCTTGAGGAAGAAAAACTCCCACAACCATAAACAAGGCCAAGATAAAGGATATGTACCTACTTTTCAGTATATTTTTCATAATTCCTCCCAGAAATCTAAAACAATGGCAATCAATCCGCCATCGGGAAAATAATATAAAGCTAGTTTTAAAAGTTTATTTTCAATATATTTAAACTTATAATTATATATAATAAAATTCTTCTAGTTAGGAATATTATATCACAAAAACATTGAAATTGCTATTAAAAGTAATCTATTAAAAATAAAAATAAATACCAAACATCTTTCTAAAATCAAAAAAATTATTAATTTCAATAATAAAGTTTTCCAAATACTTGTCAACTAAAATTAACAACTCATCCTTCCCACCTACGGAGTGGTCTTGAAAATGGGGCTCTTGTAAAAGCCCTAACATATAAAATAGGGGCATTGGGAAGTTTCAAAAAAGAAAAAAGACCATAATGCAACTTTTATGAAAATTAAAGAAAACCACACTACAATATGTTACCCTTTTAATCATTGATATATTCACAAAAGTATGATAATATTAATTCATAAAATAAGAAGGAAATATGGCTCTTACTTATAAAAAATCTTGCATTTTATGATTGATAAATAAATTTCCAATCATAACTTAATGAGAATCACCAATATTTTCGCCAACATTACTACTAAACTTCACCTAGGGCAATACTAAGTTAAAAAAGTGAAAGTCATATGTAAGACTTACACTTAAAGCCCTATGATATTATAGGATTTAAATCGGAGGAAGAATCTAAATGATTAATATAAGAAAACTTGAAACTGAATTATGGGAATCTGCGGATTTGTTGCGTGCTGGTTCAAAGCTTACATCAAATCAATATTGTATGCCTGTGCTTGGACTTATATTCCTACGATACGCCTATAGCAGATACAAGATGGTTGAAAGAGAAATCTTAAAAGAACGTCCATCTCGTGGGGGGCGAGTTTTGCCTGTTGAGGCAAGTGACTTCTCAGCTAAGAGTGCCTTATATCTTCCCAAAGAGGCCCAGTATGATTTCTTGTTAAATCTTCCTGAAGATATCTCTGCATCAGGACTTGTTAATAAAGACGGCCACAAGATGAACAGTTTAGGAGAAGTGGTCAACAATGCTATGAAGCTCATTGAAGATCAAAGCGACCAATTAGTCGGAGTCCTTCCCCAAAGCTATACTGATTTCTCAGATGAGATTTTAGCAGAACTTCTTCGTATCTTTAATAACTCCGCTCTTGAAGAAGTCGACGGAGATATTATCGGAAGAATCTACGAGTACTTTCTAAATAAATTTGCCAAGAATATCGCATCAGATGATGGTGTTTTCTTTACACCTAAATCTCTTGTAAAGATGATTGTTAATATAATTGAACCTAAAAGTGGGGTCTTACTAGATCCAGCCTGTGGTTCAGGTGGTATGTTCATTCAATCAGGTGATTTTGTAAATTCTACAGGAATGAATGCCAACAGCACTATGACTTTCTATGGCCAGGAAAAGGTTGAATATAATGCTCAGCTTTGCCTTATGAATATGGCAGTTCACGGACTGACAGGCCTTATCAAATCTGGTGACCAGGCTAATACTTTCTATTACGATGCACACAACCTTGATGGCTCTTGCGATTATATAATGGCAAATCCACCTTTCAATGTGGACAAGGTAAAGGCAGAATCATGTGAAAGTGCAAAGCGTTTGCCTTTTGGTCTGCCAAGCATTAATAAAAATAAAGAAATTGGAAATGCTAATTATCTTTGGATTTCTTACTTCTATAGTTACCTCAACGAAAAGGGTCGTGCAGGTTTCGTCATGGCTTCATCTGCTACAGATAGTCAAGGCAAGGATAAAACCATCAGAGAAAGTCTTGTAAAGACTGGTCATGTCGATGCAATGGTAAGTGTTGGGAATAACTTTTTCTATACCAAATCATTGCCTTGTTCTCTTTGGTTCTTTGATAAGGCAAAAGCTGAGCCTATCAAGAACAAGGTACTTTTCATCGATGCGAGAAATTATTATACAGTTGTCGACCGTACCCTTAACGAGTGGACTGATTGGCAACTTAAAAATCTGAATGCTATTGTATGGCTATATCGTGGAGAGCTTGATAAATACTCTGCCCTACTTGATGAATATCGCTCTGCTCTAGGCAGTGACAAGGCTTTTGCAGACCAAATACATGATTTATCAGAAAAAACAAAAGCTCTTAGATCAGAAGCAAAAAAAGCAGTCAAATCGGCTGAAAAGCGAGAAAAGAAAAAGACTCAAGAATCCTATGATACAAAGCTAAAAGACCTTACAAAAATTCACACAATAGCTAAGGAAGCAAACTGGCTCTATGAAAAATTTGGCGAAGGCGTCTATGCCGATATACCTGGTCTTTGTAAGCTAGCATCCATTGCTGAAATCGAAGAAAAGGACTGGTCGCTTACTCCAGGGGCTTATGTAGGAGTAGCACCTATAGAAGACGATGGGGTGGACTTTGAAGAACGTATGACCGAAATCCACAAGGAACTTCTTACTCTACAGAAAGAATCAAACGACCTCATGGATGCCATCTCACAGAATTTTAAGGAGATGGGGTTATGAGTTGGGACTATGTAACACTAGATAAACTTGGGTCTATTTCAAGAGGAAAATCAAAACATAGACCCAGAAATGATAAAACATTATTTGGTGGTAAATATCCATTTATACAAACTGCAGATGTTAAAGCTGCAGGTTTATATCTGACTGATTATAACGAAACATACAATGACAAAGGGTTAGCTCAAAGTAAACTATGGCCTGCTGGAACTCTGTGCATTACTATCGCTGCAAATATTGCTGATACAGCTATTTTAGGAATCGATGCTTGTTTCCCTGATAGTGTAATGGGGTTCACTCCATATGAAGATATATCAAACGTAAAATTTGTAAAATATGCATTCGATATTCTTCAAAGAGACTGCAAAAAGATATCACAGGGAACAGCTCAAGATAACCTTTCATGGAAAAAACTATCAACCATTAAATTTCCTGCACCGGATATTGAAATACAAGATAATATAGTCTCCAAATTGTCTGTGTATGATGACCTAATAGAAAATAACCAAAAACAAATAAAACTTCTCGAAGAAGCAGCGCAGAGGCTTTATAAGGAATGGTTTGTCGATTTGCATTTTCCAGGATATGAAGATGTGGAGATTGTCGATGGTGTGCCTGAGGGCTGGAAAAAACTACCCTTACCGAAGATTGCGCCGATAGTTACTGGAAAAAAAGATGCGAATTTCGCCACTGAAAATGGGCAATATTTGTTTTTCACATGTGCTCAAGAACCAATTAAAGCTCAATCTTATTCTTTTGATTGTGATGCAGTAATTTTAGCTGGCAATGGAGATTTTAATGTTAAACTCTACAGAGGAAAATTTGAAGCTTACCAAAGAACTTATGTGTTCTCACCTTATGAATCAAACAATCTGTATTTGTTGTATTATTCTGTTAAAAATAATATGCGTCAATTGTTTCAGGGAGCAAGTGGGTCAACTATAAAGTTTTTAACAAAGCATATACTCGAAGAAATAATGATATATATTCCTGATGATAATACCTTGGAAACTTTTACAAAATATTGCGAATCATTTCAAAAGAAGATAGAAATACTAAAAAAACAAATTGCATCTGCAAAAGAAGCCCGTGACCGCTTTTTACCAAAACTAATGAGTGGAGAAATCGAGGTGTAGGTATGGCTAGAATCAATGTTGAAGACCAAAAGAAAGTAATCTTTGATTTGAATGCTATCAAACCTTTTGAAGAAGAAATGACTTTCTATTATGATGAAAGTGGTAACTGTAGGAAGTTTTCTCTTACAGATACAGGATTTAATAATATTGATGCTCTGAAAAGTGATTTTGTGTTGGCTGGTGTCGCACATGAAGGTAGGTCTTTTTATATTGATGTTCCTACTCTATACTCAGCTCTTGATTATAGGGAAGGTCAAAAGGAACTGAAGTTCAAACACCTATTCCACAACTCTAAAGATTTCTTATCTTTTATAGGTAGTAAGAGAGCCACAGGATTTTTAAAATGGTTAAGCAAAAGTGGTTTATATATTCACTACAGTGCATTGAACAACCTTTATTATTCATTGGTTGACCTTGTGGACTCATTATTGGAAACACATCCACAGATCATCATGTATATGTGGGATATCAAAAATGCTTTCTATGATTTTGTTATTGAGCATCAAGACGAAGTAATAGCTATTTTAATAAATAATACTTATCCTGATGTCAAATATGTATCTGATTTTTGTAATGAAATATGTTCATTGATAAGGGAATATAATGACGATAGTGAATATTATCCAGGTTTCTTTTTAGAACTGTTAAGACAAATGCTAAAGACTGCTGGAAAACTTGATAAATTGATTTTTGTTCAGGATAATGAAGAATTTATACTTATTGAAGAATACTACATCTTATATACAAATAGATGCAAAATCTTCAGCAAGTCACATCATATTTTTGATGAAGAAATGACAGTACAAAAACAAATGTCTAATTTAGAATTATATGAGCATGGTCTTCGACTTAATAACTGGCAGTTCGTAAAATCACACGAGAATATATATGTTCAAGTGTCTGATTTAATGGCAGGTCTGTTAAGAAAATTGTTTGTATTCTTAGATGAGAATCCTTTAATTAATATAGTTTCTATTTCAATGAATTTAAATGATGATCAGTTAAATAATTTTATATTACTGTGGATGCTTATCAGTAAATCTGATGAAAAATCCCCACTGTTTATTAATAACGTAAACTCTCGAAAGAACATTCAAGAAAGAATGTTTAAGTTAAAATTATTGTCAGTTTCAAATAACGAATTAATGAGAGAGGTGGAAAATTATGAGCTATGAGTATTCAGAGAATATCCTTGTCCAGGAAAGTGCTGGTAATTTATTGCATGATGAACTAGGCTGGGATGTTCACTTTGCCTATAATACAGAAGTGATTGGTAAAAATGGGTCTTTCGGTCGAGAAAGCTATAAAGATATTTTGCTAACCCGATATTTCTACGAGGCTCTTAGAAAGTTCAATCCGTGGATCAATGAAAATCAAATAAGAGAGGCTCAGGAGCTTTTAGAAAAGAGACTATCTACTTCTTCCCTCCTCCATGTGAATGAAGAAAAATATTTTTTGATTCGTGATGGTATTCCTGTTACTGTCAAAAAGCCAAATGGACAGACTGAAACAAAAAAGGCTATAGTGATTGATTTTAATAATCCTGATAGTAACTATTTTCTTGCAATTAAGGAACTTAAGATTCATGGAGATTTGTATCGCAGAAGAACTGACATCGTAGGCTTTGTAAATGGTATTCCTCTCCTCTTTGTAGAACTAAAGAAGAATACTGTGGATATTCAAAATGCTTATGAAGATAATTACACCGATTATCTGGATACTATCCCTCACTTATTCTATTACAATGCCTTTCTTATGCTTTCAAATGGAACAGAGGCTAAGGTTGGCACCCTTGGCAGTAAGTATGAATTTTTCCATGAATGGAAGCGTCTTGCAGAAGAGGACCAGGGAAGTGTAGCTCTTGAAACCATGCTTCGTGGTATCTGTAAGAAGGAAAATTTCCTTGATTTATTTGAGAATTTTATCCTTTATGACCATTCTGATGGTCACACTGCAAAGATACTTGCTCGTAACCACCAATACCTCGGTGTAAACGAAGCTGTGAAGGCTTATGAGGACAGAAAGCTTAATGATGGTAAGCTAGGCGTGTTTTGGCATACACAAGGTTCTGGCAAAAGTTATTCAATGGTATTTTTTGCAAAAAAAGTGCGAAGAAAAATGGAAGGAACACCTACCTTTGTTGTTCTCACAGACCGTGATGAACTTAATAGGCAGATTAGTGATACCTTTGAGAATTGTGGACTTCTTGGTAAAGATATAAAGGCTTCTCAATATATTGCTACAAGTGGTGATGACCTAATTAAGAAGCTACAAGCAAATCCAAGCTTTATCTTCACTTTGATACAAAAATTTAATAAACCGGATGAAAAGCCAATCTTCCCTGATCACGACATAATTATTATGTCAGATGAAGCTCATCGTAGCCAGTATGGTATCTTTGCCGAAAATATGATGAAGTTGTTGCCTACTGCTGCTCGTATCGGCTTTACAGGTACACCTTTACTTTCGAGCGATAATATTACTGCTCGTACTTTTGGTGGTTATGTATCGGTCTATGACTTTAAAAGAGCTATTGAAGATGGTGCTACTGTCCCTCTTTACTACGAAAATCGTGGAGAGAAAATTGTTGACTTACACAATCCTGAAATCACAAATCAAATTCTTGATGCTATTGAAAGGGCTGACCTTGATGTTGACCAGCAAGATAAGCTAGAAGCTGAATTTGCAAAAGAAATCCATCTACTCACAGCCGAACCTAGACTAAAATCTATTGCCCAAGACTTTGTGAAACACTATTCTGATTTGTGGACAAGTGGAAAGGCTATGTTTGTTTGCTTAAACAAGGTTACTTGCGTCCGTATGTATAATTATGTTCAACAATATTGGAAAGCAGAAATCAAATCCCTAAAGGCAAGCTTAAAACATGCTAGCCAACAAGAGGATCTTGAGCTTGAAAGAAAAATCAAATGGATGGAAGAAACTGAAATGGCTGTTGTAATCAGTCAGGAACAAAACGAAATCCAAACATTCAAAAAATGGAATTTAGACATAAAGACCCACCGTACCAAGATGGAAAAGCGTGACTTAGATAAAGAATTTAAGGATTCAAACAATCCCCTTCGTGTTGTATTTGTATGTGCAATGTGGCTTACAGGCTTTGATGTTAGATGCCTTTCATGCTTATATCTGGATAAACCATTAAAAGCTCATACTCTTATGCAAGCCATAGCACGTGCCAACCGTGTAAGCGAAGGCAAAAGCAATGGTTTGATTATAGATTATATTGGAATCGTAAAAGCTTTAAGAAAGGCTCTTGCAGATTATACAGCTAATGTTGGTGGAACTGACGGTTCAGACCCTACTATAGATAAGGACGAACTTATTGGTCGTATTATAGAAATAATAGGTAAAGCAGATGCGTTCTTAAGTGAAAATGATTTTGATTTAGAAATGCTTATCAATGCTACTAATTTTAGGAAACTATCATACCTAAAGGAAGCAGCAAATGCAGTATGTGGTTCAATTGAGGATAAAAAAACATATACTACCTATGCATCTGAATTGAATCGCCTAATGAAATATACTGACAGAGATGATATCACTGGTCACACACGTAAGCAATATGAAGCTATTTACGCTATTTATGCCGAGCTTCAGAAAAAGCGTAAGCACACCAATACCACTGACCTTATGGTTGAAATCAATGAAATTATAAGCGAATATGTTATGATTGAAAATCCACCTACTATGGCGCATGAAGACCCACGCAGATTTGATATCAGTGCAATTAATTTCGACCTTCTTCGCAGGGAGTTCGCAAGGGTTAAGAAAAAAAATCTTATTCTAAAGGATTTAAAGGAAGTAATCCTTGAAAAGCTTGATAGTATGCTTTTTGCTAATCCTGATCGAATTAACTACTACGAACGCTATCAGCAAATTATCGATGATTATAATAGTGAAAAGGACAGGGCCGCAATTGAGAAGACTTTCATGGAATTGATGGATTTGGCAAATAAAATGAATCAAGAAGAACAACGCTATGTCCGTGAAGGTTTTAAAAATGATGAAGAACTTTCTCTTTATGATATGTTGTTCCGTGAAGATTTAAGCAAGGCGGACATCAAGAAGCTCAAAGAAGTGGCAATGTCACTCTTGCAGAAAATCAAAACAAAAATTGCAGAATTCGACCATTGGACAGATAAGCAAGAAACAAAATCAGCTATTGATAATCTTATCCGTGATACTCTTTGGAAAGAATTGCCAGACTGTTACGATGAGCTAAGTATCTCTATGTACCGTCAAAAAATTTATGAATATGTATATACTAGGTATAGAGAAGTTGCTTAACAAAATATTATAACCAATCTCTCATACAATTTCGGTTCTTAAGCATAAGAAAACGACCAGATAGATGACCTGACCTCCTTTAGTTAGTTTGTAGGTCTAACTTTTGGGGGTCAGTTCACTAATTGATCGCATTTTTAATTTATTTTTTATGCATATAAATTTAAATCCAGTCAGATGTATTTTCCTATAAGCTTACTTGCTCTTCCATATTGTTTCTTATTCTTTTAAAAGTTTCCAAATGAATTTCGTGAGTAAAATTTTCTATTAATATTTCATAGCTATCATCAAAAAACTTTTTTATGCTTTTTTTAGCACCTATATCTGCCATTGTGTATATGATATAAAGTCCTTGCAAAATCGCTTTTGTAACCAAGGGATCACCTGCTGAATAAGAAATTATCTGGCTGAAACCAAGATATAGTTCATCCTCCACAGAATAACTTTGATAAATTATTTTTACATTCTCATCCTCTTTCAGGATTATAAAATGATTGCCTGTAGATAAAAGTTTCCCTAGCAATGATGACATTTTATTTATACACATTATTGCAGTATTTGGATCATTTGTGCCAGGGCTTAGGGCCATATTCGCGACTTCGGTCAAGTTTACAATTCCACGGTGATAATCTTCTTCTGTATTATTATAAACATTTATTAAAAACAATGGGCTTAATTTTTCTTTTAATTCGTTTTTATCATTATCATCTAACTCGCACTGGAATATATTTAATTCTCCTATACTTTCTCCTTTGATTGTGTATTCACCAATCCTCTTATTTATAGTAAGTTCTGCTCTTGTGCCATTAAGCTCTTTAAAAATCTCATCTGCTTTTATTTCAAATAAATAACCTGAATTTTCAGCTACAATTGATAACTTTGTAGATTCGTCGCCTTTCTCATAATGCTTAGCTTTTTCCCTTAGTTCGACCTCTTTATCAATAAGTTTTTCGCAGTCATTAAAAATATATTCTATAATATTTGATACTTTTAGATTATCAAGAACCTGTCTTGAGAAAGCTATAAAACTAAGCATTGCAATTATAGCATAGGCTATTCCAAAACTTCCAGCTACAACATGTTGGTCTGGAGCAATATCTTGCAATAATAGGATACTGATTACTGAATAGAAAAAACCACTTACAAATATACCATATAAACCAAGGACTCCTGTCCTATCTATGAAGCTCTGAAGCAATCTAGGCGATATGCTACTGCTATATTTATTAAGTACAGTGACAATAATTGTAAAACAAAAAGTACTTATAGTCAAAAATATTCCAGATATATTAGAAAGGAAATTTACCGAAACTTCAACCGACAGTAATAGTTGTTTGGGAATATAAGATTTGATGGCAATATATTGATGATCAAAAATCCAAGTAACTAAAAGAAGCGACACTGTTAAAATTATAAATCTTGACATCCTTAAAAAATTCTTATGATTAAAAAACCACAATTTAATTTTGGGCAACATACATCAATCCTCCTGTTTTAATATTGTGATTATAAAACTATATTATCATATTCTCAATTTTTATCCAATATGAAATGGTATATTAACCTTTTTGTAATTGAAAAATCCTTTGTGATTTTCTTGCCTATTTCCCCAATCTATCTTCGATTACTTTCTAAAAGAAACTAATCAATTATATAATATTCAAAAATAATCTATGAGGAAATATGGTGAAATAGACTAAGAATAAAAATCCAATATGAGGCGTACACGAGTCACGCGGCAATGAGTTTATTCAAAATGAGTCGATTTAACCATTTTTACCAGTGTCCTCTGGAAAACTCTCCTGAGTTTTCTCGCTTAGTTTTGTGCTAGCCCTTCTGGCTTTGGGAAGACCCACCACGCGAAGTCCTAACCCTATTTCGTTAGACATAGCTGGTAGGACGATTTGCCCTAGCGGCCAAGAGCGTGCAGTGGCTGAGTGGTCTCGAAAATGACCGATGCATTTTGTCATCTTACTTATGTAGTTTTTTTATATCTGATTGGTTTAATTTTTCTAAAGATATAAGTTGGGTCTTTGCAAGATTTCTAAGTTCTATCATTCTTTCTTTTTGCTCTAATCCCTTTTCAATTAAAATTGCATTGTAGGATTCCATATTAGCAAGTACTAATAGTTCATCAAGACTTGCATAGTCTCTCATATTTCCTTTTAAGTCAGGATTTTCTTCACGCCACTGTTTTGCTCTTTTATCAAAGAGTGCCACATTAAGCATATCTGCTTCACTTGCATATTTAAATGATAACTGCTCATCTGTAAGGTCTTTTAATAAATACTCTTTGATGGCATCTGTATGAATTTTATAATTGATTTTAGATATTTCTCTATGAAGGTTCCAAGTAAGAGATAATTTTGAGTTTTCATCTTCTTTAAGTCTTTGGTAGTCTTTAATTATATAAAGTTCAAATTCTGCAGATATCCATGAAGCAAATTTAAAAGCTATATCTTTATGAGCATATGTGCCACCATATCTACCCAACTTTACAAATAGTCCTACTGCATTAGTGGTTTTCTGCCATTTTTGAGGTGATAAAGTAAAAGCGTTACTACCCGCCTCTTTTAAATACCCCTCGAATTCGAGGGGGTTAAAATCTGGATTATTTAACTGTTCCCAAATTCCAAGATATTCTATTGTATTATAGTTTCGCATCCAATTTGAAACAACTACATTAGGTTCTTCCTTGTTTTTATACTTTGCTATATCTGTTAAACTTATATAATCATTTTTAAAATCTTCAGTATAAACTTGAATTGAAAATCCCTTAGCAGAAATTTTTTCTTTTTTAATTTTTGACAATATACCCCTCCTTATTCTGGCTTGATTTTTATTACTTATATTATAACATAAAAAATGGCCAGAGCACCGTATGCTTCCTGACCTAAGCTTATTACAAGATTATATCCAAAATCACTAATTATCAAATTCTATAAGCCACTATTTACCTATCTATATATAATTTATTTGCTTTTATTGTGCCCTATTTCCCCTCTATTTTTCCATACAACTTATTATTCCATCAAAATTTCTATCACTTTCTTCTCAGTCTTATTCAAACCGACATTCAAACCGTCATTTTTATTGTCTATTTGGTCAATTACTTCCTGTTGAAAAGGGATAGTACATCTAATATAGTTGCTTTCAATTTCAAAAACATCTTTGACATTTTTTTCTATTTTAAAATCAGACTTTGTTCTTATATCTAAGTTTATTATATTACTAAAAAATATCACCTAATATAAAACACCTTATAACTAAGAATTAGCCAGTTTTTTGCTTTTATAAAACGATATTTTTCTTTACCCATCTTAACCTAACCTAATACTATGAAATTTTTTCTAATAAAAAGCTTCAGCTATTTGCAAATACAAATCAGTAAATATTGAATTTTTTCTGGCAACAAGTGATAAATCATGAACTAAGTTGAAATCTTCTAGGTCCACAACCATGAGAGTGCCTTCTTCTAGTTCTTTTTTTACACAAGATTCAAAAATAAAACTTACACCACAATCCGACCTGAGCATTTCTACTATGGAACGCATATTATTTATTTCTATGATATTTACAAAATCTTTCGTATCAATATTGTCCATGCTTAGAAAATTTTTTAATATAGCTAAGGTACCAGATCCTTCTTCCCTAATAATAATTCTTTCATCTAATAAGTCTGTTAGCTTTTTAACTTGTTTTTTAAACTTGTGGTCCTTGTGGCTGATGCAAACAATCCTATCGCTTTTGTATTTTTTAATAAAATAATCTCTAGATTTTATAAATCCCTCTATAATGGCAAAGTCTATCCTTCCACTATCAATATCACGTAAAATCTCGTCCGTATTTTCATAATAAATATGAAAATCACAAGAAGGTTTTTCTTTAATCAAGGCTATAAGCTTATCCAATATTAGATATTCTCCGACCGATCTAGTAAAACCCAAAGAAATTTTTTCACTCTTAGTTTTTTCCTCAGCTAATATCATCCTCAACTTATCTTGATCATTTGACATAGAAAGCAAAGCAGATTTTAGAATCTTGCCCTCATCTGTTAGACACAAATTCCTCTTACTTCTATAAAAAAGTTTACAATTATAATAGGATTCTAAATATTTAATATGAGTAGATATGGCTGGCTGTGTTATATTAAGGCTTTCAGCAGCCCTTGTAAAATTCATATATTTACATACTTCCAAAAAACTTTCTATCCTAAAATCTAACATAGTATCCTCCACATCTATCATAACAAATTTTTATCATATAGTAAATAATTATAATTTTACATTATAGTGATTTATTATATAATAAAAAAAGCGAAAGGAGCTTATATGATAAAATCTATAGAAAAAAATATAAAAGGGATTATTCTCTGCCTTATAATTGCAATAATATCCCAGATAATCGGCAAAAAAATCCCACTAGTAGGCCCAGCAGTCTTTGGTATTCTAATTGGAATGGCCCTAGGTCAAATTATAAAAGACAAAAAACCTTATATAGGTGGCGTGAGATTTACATCAAAGAAAATTCTTCAATATGCTGTAATCCTCCTCGGGTTTGGTCTTGATCTTGGAATTGTTTTAAAAACTGGTAGGCAATCACTTCCAATCATCCTATCTACCATATCAACATCACTTATAATCGCATACATAGCCTACAAGGCTGGACTTATAAAAGGGAATATCGCAACACTTGTTGGCGTTGGATCATCAATTTGTGGAGGCTCTGCAATTGCAGCTGCCGCTCCAGTTATAGATGCAGATGAAGATGAGATAGCCCAAGCCATATCTGTTATATTCTTTTTTAATATCCTAGCAGCCATCCTATTTCCAAGCCTAGGTCGTATGATTGGATTTTCTACTACCGATGGTCATGCCTTTGGTATATTCGCAGGATCTGCTGTTAATGATACATCATCAGTTACAGCATGCGCATCAACATGGGATACAATATTTAATCTTGGTAGCCAGACACTTGACAAGGCTGTAACAGTAAAATTGACTAGAACCCTAGCAATAATTCCAATATGCTTAGGGCTAGCCTTCATTAGAATGAGAAATGCTGAACAAGAAGCTAATAAAAAAATATCTATAATACAAATCTTCCCATTCTTTATAATCTACTTCATCCTTGCAAGTTTGATTACAACCATAGCCCTAGCCAAAGGAATAAATATTGAATTTTTCAAACCCTTTAAGGACTTATCCAAATTTTTTATTGTAATGGCAATGTCAGCTATTGGTTTTAATAGTGATATAGTAAAACTATTAAAATCAGGAGCTAAGCCACTAGCCTTAGGAGGCGTGTGCTTTATATCAATCACATCCATAACCCTAATACTAGAAAAAATTCTAGGCATCTTATAATCTTATAGAAACTGACTCCAAAAGTTAGCAATAAAACTAACTATTAGGGTCAGTTTTTTATTAAAAAAGAAGACCCGCATGTAGAAAGCTTTAAATTATAACTCATAAAAAAATAAACCAAAACTTTTCCTCAACATTTTTGCGAAATGCTTATTTTCTTTTCGTTAAGACATACTCAAACCGACAATTTATTGTCACTTTTAACTGTACAATCTATCAAATAAAAAGACCATAACACTTAAGTTATGATCTTATTTTTTTCCAAATGTAAAGTACTTGGAACTATTATTCGATTTATTCTTTTTAACAAATGTTCCCATTTTAATCCCAGTTACAGTTTTTTATCTTCTGTAACCGTTGATTTTACAAGATTTTACCAATGTCCTCTCAGAAACTTTCAGTTTATTCGCTTAGTTTTGTGCTAGCCCGTCTGGCTATGGGAAGACCCACCACGGAGTGGTCTCGAAAATGACCGATGCTGTTTGACGCCTTACTTTTATATTTATCTTTGACTGTTATATCCTCTCGAGACCTTTGGTCTCTCGCTTAGTTTTTCGGACTCAGCTTTGCTTCGTCTCGGAAATGACCGATGCATATGCATCGGTCACCCTTAGATGGTGGGACTATTCTTCTTTTCCAAATGTACAATATATCTCAAACCATTCAAAATACAAGATTCTATTTTTTCTAATGCAACTAAATCCATCTAATTATTGGCCGTTTTCAAATTTTTAGTCCCGTCCCAGTCCCAGTACCGGATTTAAATGTGATTTCAGAAATATTGATCTTAAGAAGAATCATAATATAACTTCTATATTTAAAAATCAGATTTACATAGTCCTCTTGATGAATTTAACCGATCCTTTGTAATTTAACGATAGAAGGCATGGTGTTTAACAAAAGTAATTTATTCAAATGGATATAAAAATAGAGCTTGTATGATTCATTTTTTACAAGCTCTATTTACAAAAATTTAAATTATATTAGAATGACTCTATAAGTTCTAATTTATTTAAAGGAGTCATGACTACATCTATGGTATCTCCATCTTTATCAAAAAACTCAACTTCACAATTTTTATCATCATAAATTAAAACAATTGTTCCCTTTGTTCCCTTACTTATTTCTTTGTAATCTTCTTTCAATCTTACAACATCTAATTCTTTCATTAAATTACCTCTTATCTGGATAAACTGTAATAATCCTATATTTTGTTTTTCCTGAATCTTTTTGGAAAATACAAACAACATTAGCAGTAATTTCTTTGTTATTTTTTCCTACTAACTTGATTTTATAAGTATTCTTTATCCCATAACTTGTATTTTCAACCTTTACTGGTTTTTTATTTAATACAGCTCTTACTAAATTGTCATGTAAAATTTTACCATCTCCACTTTTATATCCTAGAACATCTTTTAGAAATTTAGCTTTAGATTTTCCCTCAGGGTGTTTATTATTCAATAAATAATTTTCCATTTTACCTTCACTGTATTCAACATCACTTTTATTTTTAATGGGAATCCTATTCTTCGTTCCTTTTGTGTTCCCAAAATTTCCATGAAATCCTGCACCCATTAGCAATACCTCAATTGGTAGAATTTGCTTATTTCACTATCAAATTGACAGATATTAATTCCTAAGTACCTATATTTGCCAAATATATTTTGGGACGCAGTTCCATAAATAATTATATTTTTAGGATTTAATCTACCAACTACATAATCTAAGCCATTAATAAATTGATTTCTTTCCTCAATTTTTTTGATAAGACCATGCGTTCCTATAGCGATAGTACCATTTTCTTTAATTCCTAAACAACAAGTTTCATATGTGCGATTATCTGCCCATCTTATATTAGGAATTATTTCTAAACCTTGAGATTCTAGCCAAGCTCCAATTGCCCTACTTCTATAAATATTCCAATTTTGTTGTACTAAAGGCATGTCTCTAAAAACACTAAAATCTGGTAATATAACTCCCCTAGCTCTTTTCATTAAAGATAAATATTTCCTAGGATTATTCCAGAAACTTTCAATTTTACTATCATCTTCATAAAAGCAAATCCATTTATTATTTCCATTAAATTTTTTCGCTTTTGAAAATAATACTAAATCATATGGAATCTCAGAGGATCCATTCAATATTGGCATCTCCAAGTCACCATCATATGATGCGTTTTCCACTAAAAAAGATTTAAATACATCATTATTTTTGAATTTTTCACACTTTAATTTTTTATATTGTCTTTTTATGCTATTCAATATATCCCCCCAGTTTAAAACTCTTGATTTTTAAAACTGGATTTGATATAATTAATTTGGAATTATTAAACAATATCCAGTTTAGAAAACATACTTTAGATTGCGCCAACAATCTATTTAGTGTGTTTTTTTCTTTTATTTTCATTCTTCCCCTCCTTCTTCTTCATACTTTTTATATTGATATCGTGCCATAGAAGGTGTCACATTACATTCTTCTACAATTTCATCGATGGTCATACCTTTCACTAAATGCTTAGGAACTAACAATTCACCTGAAAAGCAATTTGCTTGCCACTCGGGATTTTCATATGCTCTTCTATTTTTTAAGTCTTCTTCTTTTCTACAAAAGGATACTGTTTCTTCCCTATGCTGTAGCCAATGTAATAATTCATGACTACAAGTCGATCTTGAAAATCCATCATTCTCGCAAGCCTTATCATAAATGTCTTCTCTTAGTTTTATTAAATTTTCTGATGGAATTGTTTCCCCATATTTTGACCCCATCTCATCAAAAGTACATATTTCTAAGTAAAACGCTCCTTTATTAGACAAAAATTCTATAACTTGAACTATTGGAAAATTCATCTCATTCTCAAAATCAAATAACTTCCTAATTCTATTAGCCAGTTTTCTTATATCCTTTATAGATAAAGAATCTGCTATATATCCACCTATTTCACTCACCATCCTTATTAAAAAATATTTTCATTTTATCCACCTCATCTTTATTCATATTTTCTAATTCCCTTGCAAATGAAAATGCCAATCTTTTCTTTTCTTTACTTAAATCTTCAAGATTAATTTCCAGAGACTTTTGAGATACTTCAATTGCTGACATTAATTCATTTTGTTTTTCTTTATCAAGATTATATAAATTAATAATCGTATCATACCAAGGTTCTGGCATTTTCTTTTTTCCATTTTCAACTGCTGATAAAAAAGATGAACTGACATTTAACTTTGCGGCCATATCCTTCATTATTTCACCAGACTCTAATCTTAACTTTCTTAAAAAAATTCCAAGTTGTGTAAGCATAATATCCTCCTTTGAAATTATTATACACCATATCGTCAATTTAATCAACCTAAATAGGTTTACTTAGTATTTGTTTTTTAGAATTTTATTTTTATAGTATATCAATTTTTCATAAATATTCAAAAATACAAGCGTTTATTCTTTTGGGTGTGTATAAATAAGAATTTCTAAGAACGCAAAAAGACCGTAGCTTGAAACTACGGTCTTTTTTTGTCCAAATGTAAAGTACTTGGAACTATTATTCAATTTATTCTTTTTTACTTCCAGTACCATTTGAGTAACAGTAGCCATTTTTCATTCTCTTCGTTTGAGTAAGTCTATATCATATTTGAAAATCACTCCGTGATTTTCAATCCCATTAGCGAATCAGAAAAGCCAACGCTCCTATTCGTCGCGTCGGCTTTTCTTCCCTGCAGAAGGGTTCAAAATAATTTGTGAAGAAAAATGGATGAAATAGACGAAGTACAGGAAGCTCCGTAGTGAGGCGTACTTTAGTACGCCTCAATGAGGAGATTCCGAAACGAGTCTAGTTCGCCATTTTTACCACAAATTATTCCCATTCTTCTTTTCCAAACGTCCGACATATCCCAAGCCATTCAAAATACTAGATTCTAATCATTCTAATATCACTAAATTCTTCTAATTATAGGACATTTTCAGATTTTTAATCCCATCCCAGTACCAGTACCGGAACAAAAAATTTACTTGTGTAACTTTTTTATATCTGATTGATTTAATTTTTCTAAATATATGAGTTGGGTCTTTGCAAGATTTCTAAGTTCAATCATTCTTTCTTTTTGCTCTAATCCTTTTTCAATTAAAATTGCATTGTAGGATTCCTTATTTGCAAGTACTAATAGTTCATTAAGACTTGCATAGTCTCTCATATTTCCTTTTAGGTCAGGATTTTCGTATTTCTAAATCATTTTACAAATTTACTGCAAAAATCATTCAATCCTTATTTTTTTGTAGATTCCCTTAATAACAGTATACATCGTTACTATCTGTTTCTAACACTATCATGACACTAAACCCATAACTTAGATTGTTGATAACGGATTATTCCCCAATAAATAAGTGCAAAAAATATAATAATATAAGACTTATATCTTCTAACTTCAAATTATCTTCATAGTAAATCCTCATTAATGATGCTGTCTATTTTCTAAATCTATGACAAAGCGTCATTGATTAAATCTTTAATCTTCTCTTCTTCCTCTTTTAATCTTTCTAAATCACTATAGTATTTAGTTTTTGTCATTTTCATACAGGCTATTCTATTATCATATGTACGATTATTTCGAGCATGTTCTCCATAAAACAAGGTAAAATCATGAATGGTACCCGATAACCCTGTACAAGCAGAGCTCCAATCTTTTAATTTTTTAGTTGGTAAGTCTAAATTAGATTCTTTAAAGTAATACTCCGTTATTTTAGGACTTATTTTTTCAAATTCTTCTATAAATTCTTCTTCAGTAGCTTCTTCATTTAATAATTCATCAAATGATTTAATTAGTTTTTCTGCTAGATTAATCATATTAATAATTATATCTCTAGTTTGTTGTATTAAATATGTATCGTCAGCAGTATGGTCTGCATAAAATTTATTTAATACTTCGTAATTTGAATTTATATCGAAATACACATCATTAACAAACTTTGATTTATTTGATAAGTTATACCACCAATCTTTATCTTGTGTATCATCTACCCAAATAGTTTTACATAAAAAATTAGAGTTTAAAATATCATCTTCGCTTTTTCCATAGTGACAAAAAATAATATTTGCTAACTTATCTTTCCAATGCTTTTCAAAATTCTCACTTTTATATATTTCAATATTTTTTATAATACTTACTATTTCTTTATGAACTTTTGAAATTTCTTCTAATGTTAATAAATCTTTTAATATTACTTTAACTACATATCTTTTAGCTCTAGCAGTATGAATAGGCTCCACTTTATAGATTCTATATTTTTCTTTTTCTAAAAAATAATTATTTGATACATAGGGTATATATTTTTCAACTGAAAAAAATATTGTTCCACCTAATTTAGATCTGAAAATTGGTGTTTGAGCATATTTGGGATGTTTTATATTCCAAATTTTCATATATTGAAATAACAAATTAATTATATCATCTAATGATTTCTTTCCTTCTTTTAATAAAATTCTAGCTGTTATTGCATCGTTTAAAAAACTAGTGAAAAGACTTAACTGTTTTTTAGGATCTGGATAATCATACGAAGTTTGGTTAGATGAAGAAGACGCTAAAACTGCATATCCTTTGCCGATAAATTCTTTTAAACTTAATTCATAATCAAATTCTGGTAAACTGTTTATTTTAAAATGTCCTGAATAACAAGTATCAAAAATCAACAACTTATTCTTTGCATTTATTTTATTAATGTATTCTATTAAATCTTCTGTTTCTAAATATCCATCACTAAACGCTAAAATATGCTTATTGCAATTAATTCCACCATGTCCCGAAAAATAAAAAATAAAAGTATCTTCATTTTCATCTTCAAAATCAAATTTTCTTAAGACATTTATAAAACTCTGTTTTTTTACAACATCATTTTCTCCTAATTTTACTATTTGTTCTTTTTTTACTGATAAACCTTTAACAAGAGCATCAGAAAAATATTTTATATCATTTTTACAAAATCCTAATTTTTTTTCTCCAATTAAATCATAATTACTAACGCCTACGATTAAAGCATATATTGACATTACGCCCCCTATTGAAAAATTTTTTATAAAAATGTCAGTTTAAATTATTAACTAAATTTTGATAACTATCTTATTTCTAGTATATGATTTAAACCCATTACCATTATTTCTATTTGTTATCGCAATTATCTATATAATTTCATCTGTTAATATAATATTAAAATCACCCTTTTAAGATATTAATATTCTGGAATTGAGATTGTTTACTAGATTTTTACTAGCTAAATTTTTCATTAATACTTATTTTAGATAATCAATTGAGTTATTTTTGATATTTCTCTGTGAAGATTCCAATAGCTCCGGTAGATTCTATCCATTTACTCGGTGTCATCGTAAATCTATTTAAACCAGCTTCATTTCTAAACGTGTCGAATTGCACACGGTTAAAATTTGGATTATTAAGTGCTTCCCATAATCCTATAAATTCAAGAGTGTTCCTATTTCTCATCCAGTTTTGGATTACAAATCTTGGATCATCTGTGTTTTTATATTTTGCTATATCAGTAATGCTTATATAGTCATTTTTAAAATCTTCAGTATAAACTTGAATTGAAAATCCCTTAGCAGAAATTTGCTCTTTATTTATTTTTGACAATTTACTACCTCCTTATACTAGTGTACTCCTTACAATAGTCATTATATAATCATTACTCTAGGCAGCATACCTACTATTGATTTTTCGAGTTATAAACTTTGCTAGAAACTTTAATACTTTATATTTACTTAACTATTTGTCTCCATCTATATTATGACGCGAACCCCTCAAAAACATCCTATTGTATTATTAATAATTGCAGACACTAGCTTTTCGATCTATTCAAGCGGATTGTTTATCACATTAACCGAAAATTTTATACTTTGGAAATTTATTTAAATACTTTTTACCATTGTTATATTATTGTATCGTGTTCCATCCTTTAAAATAAATGCATCCGGTATTTCTCCCACTTTGACGAATCCTAGTTTCTCATAAAGAATCTAACCTCTTTTATTACCTGAGAAATAGTCCAGCTCAATTTGGGTAAGGCCCCATTCCTTAGCATAGTCTTCAAGACAAAGGAGCATCTTCTTTCCTATTCCTAAGTTCCAAAATTCTTTCAGTACTGTAACAGCGACATTTCCTCGATGACGCATTTTCATTTTTTTAAATCTTGAAATCTGAGCACTCGCAATCAATCTTCCATCAAACTCTGCTATAATCATAAGAATGTCCTCAGATTCATTGAAATTTTTTATCATCTTCTCTTCCTGTTCAACAGTCAGAGTTATTTCTTCTGGATAGGAGTATAAAAAGTTAGATTCTCCCATAACGGTTTTCAAATATTCAATAGTTTCTGAAGCGTCTTTTACTTGAATTTCTCTAATTTCACAAATCCCACCATCTTTCATTTTAAAACTTACTGGTATGTATTTCACACTTATCACTCACTTATTTTTTATTATTTCACTAAATCCATCTAATTATAGGACGTTTTTAGATTTTTAGTCCCGTCCCAGTTCCAGTATTGGATGTGCAATATTAATTCTTATTTCTTTTATTCGGCAAGTGTTCACTAATATCATTTACAAAAAATCTTAGTATATCGCCTTGCTTTAACCCTCTTTTAGATTGTCCCATATCTTTTCGAATTTCAAATATTATATCCTCCAAGAGAAAAAGTGTCTCTTTTGGATTTATATTCCCTTCTGCACTTTTGCTGCGAAACTGTAACCACTTTCTTATGACTTTATTAGATCCCCATAAAGTCAATTTCTTAGAAAAGCTAAATACATCTTTTAACATTTCTTCTTCCGAATATTCATCACCTTCTTTGATTTTCTCTTGGATTTTATAAACCATCTCTATAAATTCCGTGTATGGTACTTCCTTTTTACTGTATAAGTACCTTTTGACATTTTGACGATATTCAATAATTTTCGAAATGATCGAACTAATTATTACCCCTATAATCGACACAGTACCTGATATAACGGCAACAATAACCACAGCATCTAACTTTGATGCTATTTGATCCAACTTGAGAGCTAGATTACCAATATAGTTTAGCAATATTCCTATAAGCCAAACAAAAATATATACAATCGCCCCAATCAATAGTAGTCCCAATAGAATACCACCTATTGATGTCCTATTATTTTCTTTCAATATTTCCCCCACGCTATGTATGACTTTTTTCTCCTGAAATTTTTAGGAACATTATCAAGTATTAAAACACTATAAATATCCCTTAAAAACATCTCTTACTTTAACAACTCTTTCAATAACTTGATTCATAAGTTCAGGATAGTTACCTTGCTTATTAAAATTTAAACCAGTGATGTATGACTTTATTCTAGATGCTTTCTTATCATCTAACCTTTCCCAGTGCATATTAAAACCAAGTTTGTTTTCTATTTCTTCTTTATGCTCATACAGATTATCAAATAAATCTTTGCTATCCCTAACATAGAGCTCAACACCGATTGTTCCATCTTTATTTACCAGGGTAATGCTGATATGTGCGTCACTTGTACCAATTGCTACATCATACCAATGGTCAGTAGTTGCTTTCCTGATATTGAAAGGCTTCCCGTTCTCTGTAATCACACGGTTAAACTCTGTCCAAAAATTAAGTCTTTCAGCTTGAGTTTTAGATAAGTCTCCATCCTTGATGCTCTTATTACTCTTAATAAAATCATTAGGTTTCTCAATTACTTTGATCATTGGCGCTGGAAGTGAATCCCCAATTCTATAAGCCTTAATCTCTAACAAGAAGAAAGAAATTTCTTTTGCCATGTTGTTATTCAACCATTCAATGGCACTTTTATGCTCTTCTCTTGCTTCTTTTACAATCCAAATAATCACATTGGCATCAAGTCCTGATGCATAAGTGATAATTTTTCCTAGGTAATCATGGTCGGTAGAATTTAATTGATTCTCTATAATAATCTTGATATCAGTCGTTTCATCAACAGCCAATAAATCACAACGATATGATCCAACATAAACTTCCTTGTCTATATCGGTTAACGTAAGACCCACTGTTTCATTAATCAATTCAATATTTTCTTCTTTCGCTAACCAATTCGAAAAGTTATATTGCTCATGTTCCCATAACTCTCTAATATCTACTTCTTTTAGTCTTCCTAATGGAATATTTGAACTCATATTTTACCTTCTTATATTTCTCTGTAATAATCCAAAATCTTATAACTTTGCTTAATCTCTTCAATTTGAATGTATTGTCTCATATAGTCATAATCTGCTGTGCCATCTTCTTTGACGGGCAACATGATTTTTTGTCTTTTCATACGTCCAGCATTAAATTTATATCCATAAGCATATTTCACCTTCTGTTGAAGTATAGCTTGTTTTAAGAATAAATAAGTATATCTGTCTTCTTGGTTCTTATCTAACCAATGTATGCGTTTCACATCATCTGAAAAAATAGCTTCATATGGATGATAAAAATTCTCTACTACAGAACCATTATAATTAACACCCAATACATTATTATCCAAACTAGAATTTTTATTATTAATAAAATTAGTTATTCCATTGCAATTGTCCGTCGATCCTATGAAAGGTATATTTCCATCTCTTTGATTTGCCTTTGTCAGTCTTACACCCGATTTTATATAAATAATATCTTCAAGCCAAAATTCTTTCCATTCTTTTTTATGCAGCTGAATTAGTTTAGAATCATAAGAAATGGTTAACCTATATATATATATTCAAGCACTTTTTCGAGTTTTTCAGCTTCCAACTTTTGCATGAATTTACTAATATAATCCCAATGTGGATTGCCATTTTCATCAGCAGGTAAAATGAATCTTTCTTTCCTTATTCTTTTATCATTGATTTCTCGATTAAATGAATATTTTTCTTCTAGTCTTTTAATTATAGTTGCCATAAACAAATAAATATATTTATCAGCTTTATCTAAAGTTAAAGATGTTACATGATCACTAGCAATATATTCATATTCATGATAAAAACATGACCCTACACTCCCACTATTTGCAAGAGTAATATTGTTTTTAAACTTTCTAACCTTATCTTCATTACCTATAAATTGATCAAGGCCGTTATTTAGTGAAGTTGAAGAAATATAAGGAATATTCCCTTCTATATGGTCATCTTTTTTTAGTCTTTTCCCTCTTTGTATTTTTCTAAATACATCATTAAAAATAAATTCTCTCCACTCAACATCTCCAAAGCCTACTAAATCAAAAGAAGTTTCAAGCATTTTTTGTTCATAATAGGATATAACTTTCTGAGCAATATCTTTTTGTTCTTGCTTTATATAATCTTCCATAAATTGCCAATTTGGATTTCTAAAATTATCTATTGGTAGTAATATTCTAAGTTTAGAAAGCCTCGTACTTGAACACATCCTATTATACGAAAAAATATTACATGTACTTTTATTGATTGAATCCACACAAAATAACAAAATAAATTTATTCGCTTTAAAATTTGGATGCAAAATATTTACTCTTCCGTGTGATACTGCATAATAATTATAATAATGATAGAAAGATTGACCAAACATATCAACAGTTATTGTGTTATTTGCTATTATTTCACTTTTACCATCTCCGCTATCAACAAATTTAGTTATACCATTTTTGTTTAATCCCGACGAAATCAACGGAATCCTGCCTACATTTAATAAATCGGCTTTATTATCTCCTTTGGATAACTCTATTTCAAATAAGTTTGATATTTTAAATTCTCCCCACTCAGCATCATTAAGTGATAATCTATTTTGTTTCATAGTCTTCACCATCTTCTGCAGCTAATAACTTATCATCAAAAATGTCTTCCTCATCGTCTTCTTCTTCAATACCAAATAAATAACCCCTACCATGGGTTATCATATTGACTTCAAAAGTTATATAATCGGCAATTGTATTTCCAAAATCTTCGTCAGTAGGTATTTCGTCATTAAAATAATAAAAAGAGTGCAACCATTCATCATCTGATTCAATGGTTGTTTCAACACAAAATTTTGTTTCGGCATTAATCCTATCAAACCACACATCAAGTAGGTGCTGTTTTTTATCTTTTGCTGAGGGTGTTTCCACAAGCCCTACATGCTTTGCAACCTCATATCCATCATCTTCAAAGTTTATAAATTTACAAACTTTGTCCCTATGATGTGGTATGCCTGTAGTGAAAATAGCTATACAAGGGTTTGTTCCAACTCCATAGAAGGTATTTTTATTTAAGGTAATGACACCTTCTAAAGTATGATGTTTTAATATATTAGCCTTAGTTTCTTTTTCATATTTTGTTTTACCTGTCATTGACGATTGAGGGACAATAACCGCTACTCTACCACCTTCTACAAGAGAGTTTAATAAGTGTTCTGTAAAAGATATTTCATAGAGATTAGGATTATCTTTTGAGCCTTGTGAATAAGGCGGATTCATCATACCCACATTGCAACCTTTAAGTTGAAGTTTTGCAGGATTTTGCATCAAGAAATCTTCATTTTCAAGGTTGCTTCTTCCATCACCCCTTAAAATCATATTTGTAGTTGCTATCGTAAACATATATGATTG
The DNA here is from genome assembly GCF_000758765.1 of Anaerococcus lactolyticus S7-1-13. Taxonomy (NCBI): domain Bacteria; kingdom Bacillati; phylum Bacillota; class Tissierellia; order Tissierellales; family Peptoniphilaceae; genus Anaerococcus; species Anaerococcus lactolyticus. Next base: position 43,372 of record NZ_JRMW01000031.1, on the reverse strand, counting down.
AAGTTCTACTCCAATAAGCTGTTTCTCTTTAATATGTTTTTTAACATTATAATCATCTGTTTTTTGTAGCATATCATGCATGGCAGCTATTAAAAAACCAGCTGTTCCACAGCAAGGATCTAAGACAGTATCAGATGATTTTAAATCTAGTAGATTACAGAAAAGTTCAGTTATATGTCTAGGAGTTAAAATTATTCCCAATGCCTGACCGTCGCCACCAGAATATGACATAAACTCCCCATAAAATCTACCTAGATAGTCTTCACCACTTTGATGATATCTTATAGAATGATATATGCTTTTATATAAAAACTCAGTATAGTGTTTATTTGGAGTTTTACCTAAATTGGGTTCAATTTGATTTATCTTTGTAGTATCTTTGATGACAGAAAATTGATTTAACAATTTATCTCTTTTTACATCGGGAGACACACGTGCTCTATTAAGATTATCTCTTATGGCATCATAAATTTTTTTCTCCATCAGTCTTATTAGAATCTCCAGTAAGCATATCAATTGAAAAATTCCCATATTCAATTTCTCTTAAAGCTAATAATATGCCTGATACAATTAATGGCTTATCCTTATCTTGAATCGATCCATAATTCCTTAAATCTTCATGTAATAAAGCGGCATCTTTTAAAATTTCCTTTGTTTCTTTTTCAAAATTAGTATTTTCTTTTAGAATTTCTTTTGTGTAGTATTCATGTATATTATTTTCATTAAAAGAAATAAAGGTTTCAATTTCAGGTAATTCATAATAATCAAGCCTATCATTAATAAATATTGGACTTATTCTATGTTTTTTCTCATTTCCTGATACGCCAATTGCTATTACTTTTGTATATGAGGTATTTTTTACAAGATGTTTCCCATAAAATAATGCACCATTAACTGCATAATCACAAACTGATAAAACATCTTCTGCTATTATTCCATCATCCGTCCTTTTTTCATGCATAGAAAGAGAACTTTTATCTTCTATAACAATAACAAAATCTTTAACTATCCCAACATATTCCGGAAATCCAACTTTGCCGGTTCTTCTTTTAGACGCAGTTTTAAGTGCATCATTTATTTCCTTTATTGTAGAGCCTTGTGCATCTAAATTTAATTCTGCTTCTTTAAGTAAATCATAGACCCATAAATCTGTACTTTTTTCTTTTATATTCATAGTGCATACTCCATAATATCTTCAACCCCACACTCCAGCACATAACAAATTTTTGCTATTGTTTCTAAATCTATTCTTTTAACCTTATTATTACAATAAGAATTAAGTTGTGTCCTTTGAAGATTTGCTTCTTTTTCTAACTTGTTTTTGCTTATATTTTTCTCCTCTAAAACTTGGTCTATTTTAAAAATAATCTTGCCAAAGTTTTGCATAAATTTCGCTCCCTTGTCATTTTAAAAATCGACATTACATTTAAATATATTGTATCATATTTCCAAATCTTCTTACAGGTCTAAGATTTTTATATTTTTAAATTTTAGCAAAATATTATTACAAACGATTAAAAAATTCCATAAAAATAAAGACCGCAGTTTAAAACTACGGTCTAATTTTTTGTCCTCATGTATAACAATTGGTACTATTATTCAATTTATCCTTTTTTACAAATGTTCCCATTTTAATCCCGGTTACAGTTTTCCATCTTCTGTATCCATTGAATTTACAAGGTTTTTTAGTTTTTTGCGACTAACGAAAATCGTAGTTTCACTGCTCTCCGCGATTCTCGCTATTTTTCGGGTAAAACTCCCACTCAGCGAATCAGAAAAGCCAACTATCCTTTTCGTCGCGTCGGCTTTTCTTCCCTGCAGAAGGGTTTCCATCCATTTATTCTGCGGTGCTTCGCACCTTGATAAATGGTGGAAAACGTAAAAAATATTGCTCGCAATTCCTCTCAGAAACTTTCAGTTTCTTCGCTTAGTTTTTCGGACTCAGCTTTGCTTCGTCTCGAAAATGACCGATGCAATTGCATCGGTCACCCTTAGATGGTGGGACTACTCCCATTCAATTGTTCCTGGTGGTTTGCTGGTTATGTCGTAGACTATTCTGCCTACTCCTTCTACCTCGTTTATCATTCTGTTTGATAGGGTTTGGAGGAGGTCGTATGGGAGGTTGGCGGCTTCTACTGTCATTGCGTCTGTGCTGGTGACGGCTCTTATGGCTACTACGTTGTCGTAGCTTCTGGCGTCGCCTTTTACTCCTACTGTTTTAATTGGAGTCCAGACTGTGAAGTATTGCCATATGTCTTCATTTAAGCCGAAGTTTTTAACTTCTTCTCTTAGGATGGCGTCGGTTTCTCTGACTATCCTTAGTTTATCTTCGGTGATGTCTCCCATGACTCTGATGCCGAGTCCTGGTCCTGGGAATGGTTGGCGCCATACCATGTCGTGTGGGATGCCGATGGCTTCACCTACAGCTCTTACTTCGTCTTTAAAGAGCATTCTTAGTGGCTCTACTAGACCTTTGAAGTCCATGTCTTCTGGTAGACCGCCGACGTTGTGGTGACTTTTTATAACACTTGCCTTATCTTTGCCAGATTCTATTACGTCTGGGTAAATGGTGCCTTGGACTAGGTAGCTTGCTCCACCGATTTTTTTGGCTTCTTCTTCGAAGACTTCGACAAAGTGGTTGCCGATTATTTTCCTCTTGGTTTCTGGGTCTGATACTCCTTTTAGGAGGTCTAAAAATTCTTTAGACTTATCTACCATTTTGACGTTGAGGCCAAGGTTTTTGTAGGTTTCCATTACAGATTTGGCTTCGTCTTTTCTGAGTAGTCCATGGTCTACAAAGATACATTGGAGCTTATCTCCGATTGCTTTTGAGACTATGGTTGCTGCAACTGAGCTGTCTACCCCACCTGATAGGCCGCAGATCATTTTTTCGCCTGCGTATTTATTTTTGATTTCTTCTATAATTTCTGTGGCGAAGTCTGCCATTTTCCAAGTTTTTTCTGCCTGGCATATGTTTAGTACGAAGTTTTCTAAGATTTCCCTGCCATATTCAGAATGAACTACTTCTGGGTGAAATTGCACAGAATAGATTTGCTTTTTATCATTTTCCATGGCTGCAATTTCTGTATTTGCTGTCTTTGCTGTTGCCTTGAATCCGTCAGCAATTTTTGCTACCCTATCTCTATGGTTCATCCAGATGATTGATTCTTCTGGAATATTTTTGAATAGTTCTGAATTTGTGTCTACTTGTAATTCTGTTTTTCCATATTCTGCGAGGTTTGGTGTTTCAACTTCCCCACCAAATACAAAGTTTATAAATTGGTGACCATAGCAGATACCCAATACTGGTACTCCTAGGTCAAAGATTTTCTCATCTGCCCTTGGGCTTTCTTCGTTGTTTACTGATTGTGGTCCACCTGTTAGGATTATTCCTGCAAGATTGTTTAAATCAAGATCTTTAAGGTCGGTGTCGCATTCGTATAGTTCTGCAAATACACCCATTTCCCTAACACGTCTTACAATTAGTTGGTCATACTGACCACCAAAATTTAATACTAGGATTTTTTCTTTTGACATAGTCTTCCCTTCTTGAGTCTTAGCTCTTTTCTTCCCTTTCCTCTGGGAATTTTTCAAAGTAATATTCAATAATTTCTGTAGCTGTTTGCTCGATTGTATTTTCGGTCACATCAATGACCTTGCAATCAAGGTCTTTGAAGACATCCATTGCATAGTTTAGTTCGTATTTGATTCTTTCCTTGTCAAAATACTTACTTTCTCCCATTAGACCAAGTGTTTTGGTCCTTTGAGACCTGATGTTAGAAAGTTTATCTGGATCAATTACAAGACCTATTACCCTGTCAGGATCAACCTCGAATAGCTCTTGAGGAATTTCTGATTCTGGCAAGAGGGGTAGGTTTGATACCTTGAAATTTTTGGTGGCCAGAATCATAGTTGTAGGAGTTTTTGATGTTCTGGATACGCCAACTAGGACTATATCAGAGTCCAAAAATCCCCTTGGATCCTTTCCATCATCATATTTAATAGCAAACTCTATTGCATTTATCATATTGAAATAGCCGGTTGAGAGAGTCCTTGTGAGGCCCGGTTGCCTGATTGCCTTCATGCCTGTCAATTCTTCAAATTTATTTATACCATAGGAGAGGATGTCAAGCACAATTATATTTTCTTTTTTTGCCCTAGCTCTTAGGTGGAGGGCTAGGTCCTTATTCGCTATTGTCATTACAATTACAGATTCCTTATCTAGGCCATCCATAATTACATCTAGCTCAGCCTTACTACTTATATCCGGTTTTCTAATTACCCTTGTTTCTAGGTCTGGAAATTGGCTGGTAACAGATTTTATATAGTTGATTGCAGTTTCTCCTGTCGAATCACTTATAATTACAATCGTTAAAACATCTTCCATCACTATCTCCTATCTTACTATCTCAGAAATATCAAAAATTTTAGCCATTCTTCTCTTGAGTAAGTTTAGCATGGCTAGCCTATTGTTTTTAACTTCTTCATTGTCTACATTTATCATTGTGTTGTCTAGATAGTCATTTCCTACTAGGCTTGTGGCTTGGATATTTTCTAATTCTTTCTTATAGTCAGCGCTGCTTACAAGGCCAAAGTTTTCGAGTTTTGTGATTTCCTCGTAGAATTTTCTTTCAAGGTCTGTTTCAAGGAGGTCTTCTCTGATTTCTGAAGCTTCACTTTTCTTTGTTAGGTTATTTATCCTAATTAAATATGAAAGCGAATCGTCATTTTCTCCTATAAAGTCGCTGACTGCCTTAACTTTTTCGCTCATTTTCAATAGATTTGTGAAGTTTGTATTTATTACTGAATTTACTATATCATACCTGTAGCCATCATCTAAGAGCTTGTTTTTAAGCCTATCTTTGATGAAGGTTAGGGTCTCATCCATGGTTTTATCGTAGTCGAAGGCTAGGGCGTTAATCTCTGTGTAAACTAAGAGCGCTTCGGAAATTAGCTTTTTGATATCAACGTCGATACCATTTTCTAAGATTATATTAATTATTCCAAGGGCTGCCCTTCTTAAACCGAATGGGTCACGACTACCTGTTACATAATTTTCTATAGCATAAAGACCAACTATGGAGTCCATCTTATCAGCTATGGCAAGTAGGATGCCTACTACAGATTTAGGTGTCTCTGAGTTTTGGTTTTTAGGTAGGTATTGTTCCTTAATAGCTGTGGCTACTCTTTGGTTTTCGCCAGAATTTAGGGCGTAGATTGCACCCATAGTTCCCTGAAGTTCAGTAAATTCTACAACCATCCTTGTTACAAGGTCTGCCTTTGACAAGTAGGCTGCTCTTTTAGCATCTTCTGCTATGTCATCGCCAAGACTTAGTTCTTTTTGATAGCTTGCTGCAAGCTCAACAAGTCTTTTTGTTTTTTGACCCATATTGCCAAGACCTTCAAAAAATACAAGGTTATCAAGGTCTTTGACATAAGATTCTAAGGTATTAGCTGCATCTAGGCCATAGAAGAATTTCGCATCTTCAAGCCTTGCAACCAAAACTTTTTTATTTCCTTCAATTACATTTTGGCTTTCATAGTCATCCCCATTTCTGACTAGGCAGAAATAAGGTAAAAGTTTTTTCTTATCATCAAGGATAGGAAAATATCTTTGGTGGTCCTTCATAGGAGTAGTGATTACTTCCCTAGGTAGTTCTAGGTAGGAATGATCGATTTCACCAACTAGGACTGTAGGATATTCAACGATATTTACTACCTCATCTAGGAGGTCTTCGTCTTTCATATATTCGCCACCAACTTGGCTAGATACAGAATTTAGGCCCTTAAGGATAATATCTCTCCTGTCCTTGCCCCTTAATATAACGTAATTTTCTTTAAGTTTTGCTTCATATTCTGAAATTTTTTCTATAACAATCTTATCAGAACCAAGTGTCCTGTGACCCTTAGTAATATTGCCTACTTCAATGCCTTCAGCATCAAAATCGAGAACCTTATCATCCAATAAAGAAACAAACCACCTGATTGGTCTTGCCCATCTGATTGACTTGCCTCCCCACCTCATTGATCTTGGGAAAGAAATTGATTTTACAATTTCATAGACATTTTCTTTTAGGATTTCTTCTAAGGACTTGCTTTCTTCCTTCTTTTCGACAAAAACGTAGTCTTCGCCCTTCTGCTCCTTAATAATCACATCAGAAAGCTCTGCCTTTTGGCCCTTAAGGAAGCCAAGAAGGGCTCTTGATGGATTATTATCTTCATCATAGGCAATCTTTGCACTTGGTCCCCTAACAGAAATCACTTCTGCCTGGGCAGTTTCTGCCACGTTTTTTAAAAGGACCATAAATCTTCTTGGGGTAGATTCGATTTCTACATCTTCGTAGGATAATTTATTTTCAGATAAAAGTTTTTCAAATTTTTCCTTTAATTGGATTTTGGTATTTTTGACATAATCTGAAGGTATTTCTTCTACTCCAATTTCTAATAGGTAATTATGCATGCTTTTCCTTTCTTAAGAGAGGGAAGCCAAGCTCTTCTCTTTTTTCAATATATTTTTGGGCTACTAGGCTTGATATGTCTCTAACTCTTTTGATATAGTGGTTTCTTTCTGAAACAGAAATCGCTCCCTTGGCATCAAGGGTGTTAAAGGTGTGGCTGGTTTTTAGAACATTATCATAGGCTGGATAAATCAAACCAAGCTCAATTAACCTTCCTGCTTCTTTTTCATAAATGTTAAATAAGGTTTCTAGGGTTTCATTATCCGCATCTTCGAAAGAATATTTTGAATTTTCATATTCTGGAAGTTTGAAAACATCACCGTAGGTTAGGTTCTCTGACCACTTGATGTCATAAACATTATCAACGTCTTGAAGGTACATACAAATTCTTTCAAGTCCTATGGTAATCTCTCCACTTTCAAGGGCACAGTTGATACCACCTACTTGTTGGAAATATGTAAATTGGGTAATTTCCATTCCATCAAGCCATACTTCCCAACCAAGTCCCCAAGCACCGAGGGTTGGAGATTCCCAGTTGTCTTCAACAAATCTAATATCGTGTTTTTTGGGATCTATGCCTATGGTTTCAAGACATTTTAGGTATAAATCTTGGATATTAGATGGGGTTGGTTTTAATAAAATTTGCATCTGGTGGTGTTGGTAAAGTCTGTTTGGGTTTTCCCCGTACCTACCATCTGCAGGTCTTCTGGATGGTTCAACATAGCAAACCTTCCATGGTTCAGGACCAAGAGCCCTTAAAAATGTGTGAGGATTCATAGTTCCTGCACCCTTTTCGATGTCGTATGGAATCATTACCGAACAGCCTTGTTCTTTCCAATACTCCTCTAGTTTTAGTATTAAATCTTCAAAGTACATTTACATTCCTTTCGAGCGCCTTTTTGACCCATTCAAGCGACGGATAGGTCGCAAGGTCTAGGTTTTTTAGGCAATAGTCTATTATTATTTTGCCAATTTTTGGATAAGATTCTACCAATTTTATATCTTCAAGTTCTTCAGATTTTGTATAAAGAAGCTTGTTGAAATACATAAATTCTTCATAGGTCATAAAGACCCTATCAAAAATCTGATCTTTACACTCATCACAAATTGCTGATGACTCGCTTGGTGAAAAATACAAATATTTACCTCTTATATTTTTACCACATATGCCACAAGTTTTAAAGTTTGGTTTGAAACCAGAAAATGAAATATATTTTAGAAGAAAGCCTAAAAATATATTCACTTGATTTTTTTCCGCCTCTTCGAAGGCATCAAAGCTCTTTGTAAGGAGGGTAAAAACCGTTCCAATCTGGATATGGTCTATAGTCCTAAGTAATAAATCGCAAATCGCAGATTTATATAATATTATATCAAAATTTTTATTTGATTTGTAGTAGGGATTTAAAACAACTCCCTCCCTCAAACCATAAAATTCCTTGCCGGACTTATATAAGTCAAAGGAAGCTAGGATAAACCTGGTTGTAAGGGCTAAGTTTTTAGAATTTTTCTTTAAAACTCCCTGGCAAGATATGGAAATTTTGCCCATAGATTCTGTGAAAACTTCGATAATTTTGGAAGATTCCTTGTAATTAAATTCCCTGAGGACTATGCCCCTTATATTCTTAAGGTCTGCCGTAGCCAAACCTGTCCACCAACTTTTCTTTCTTGCGCCAATCTTTTTCTACCTTAACCCAAAGCTGGAGATTGACCTTGCTATCTAAGAAGGTCTCTATCTCACTTCTTGCGTCAATGCCAATTTGCTTAATCATTTTACCGTTTTTGCCGATAACAATCTGCTTATGAGAATTTTTTTCCACAATGATTGTTGCCCTTATATCTATTAGGGCCTTATCATCTCTCTGTTTAAAATCATCAATCCTAACTGCAAGACCATGAGGGACCTCTTCTGAAAGAAGTCTTAAGGCCTTTTCCCTGATGATTTCTGAAACCACAAACCTCTCGGTCTTATCGGTAATCATGTCCCTGTCATAGTAGGCCGGGCCATCATCTAGGTAGGATTTTACCCCATCTATATAGGTGTGCACATTGGTATCGTCCAAGGCAGAAATGGCTATTATTTTATCAAAAAGTCCCACCTCTTCATAAAGATTTTTTATCTCTTCAATTTCTTCTTCATTTAGAAGGTCAATTTTATTTATAAGTAAAATTATAGGAACTCTTACTTTTCTGAGTTCGTCAATTATCATCTGATCAAGCTTGCCAATCTCCTTAGACTCGTCAACCACATAGGTTACGACATCTGATTCATTTAGGGAATCCTTAGAAAAACTTAAAAGTCTTTCCTGGAGTACATTTCTTGGTTTTTGTATGCCCGGCGTATCTATAAAAATAAGCTGGCTGTCCTCGTCATTGTATATTATATTTATCTTATCTCTGGTAGTTTGTGGCTTGTTAGATATTATGGAAATTTTCTCTTTTAAAATTTTTTCCATAAGAGTCGATTTGCCAACATTTGCCCTACCAACAACTGATATAAATCCTGATTTCATTCTAAATCCTTTTTACTAAAACTTTCTGGCAAGAGGTCTTCAATGGTATATGTTTTGTAGTTTTCACAATCCTTAGCCACAACTATCTTTGTATCAAAATCTGCAAATTCTCTTATAAATTGTCTGCAAACTCCACATGGATAGGTGTAGTCACTATCGCCAGTTATCACTATGTATAAAAAATCTCTTTCCCCTTGGGTAATGGCTGTAGAAAGAGCATTTCTTTCAGCACAAAGACTTGGAGAATAGGCAGCATTTTCTACATTTACCCCATCAAAAATTTTGCCAGACTTAGTCATTACGACACAGGCCACATGGAAATTTGAGTAGGGTGCATAAGCCCTTTGCTTAAGCTCTATGGCTTTTTTTATCAAATCCTTTATGTCCATCATGAAAATATCCCAAATATAGCCATAGCCATGGATGTACCAAGTATGGCTCCTCTCACAATTTCTCTTGCAGAGTGGATATCAGCCTCGTACCTAGACTCGGCAACTATTAAGGCAAGGACTACAAGAAGAAGTCTTACCAAGGGTTCTTTCACCATAAGAATCCCAACAGTTGCAAGGCAAAAGGCGACAGAGGTATGGCCTGAAACAAAACCACCCTTAAAGGCTGTGCCGTGGCCCTCATAGAAAACTCCCTTAAGAAAAATTGTCAAAATTATTACCAGAGATATGGCAATTAAAGCCAAATGCGATGGTCGTCTTGCAATTTTTAGGATTACTGAATCATAAAAATTTAAAAACTTGTCAAAAAATATTAGATAGCCGACAAAGCCTGCATTCAAAGCTGCAACAAAGGTCGCAGCTGCTGACACATCCTTACCTGCCTTGGCAAGTTTTGAGAACTTACCCCCACTTGCCAAATCTACTACCTCTTCTAAGGCTGTATTTAAAAGCTCAAGGGCAATAACAAAGGCAATAGAGAATACTAAAAACATCATCTCAACCCTAGATAGGTTGAAAAATAAAGATGCGATTAGGACTAGGATTGATGCTAGGATGTGAAATTTCATATTTTTTTCGTGGTTAATAGCATAAACCAGCCCCTCATAGGCATAGTCAAAACCCTTCAAAAATTTTTGCCCGTGAGTTAATTTGAGGGGCTCAAAGTCTTCGCCTTCGCCTTTTTTTAACTCATCAAGAATCTCTTTTTTTAAATTTTCTTTAAGTTCATCGTAGTTTTTATCCATTAATTATTTAAAAACTCCTAGGTTTTTCATAACCTCTTTTTCCTTGGCTCTCATCTCAACCTTATCATCTTCTTCTATGTGGTCATAGCCTAAAAGATGGAGGGTTGAGTGGCAAATAAGATACATCATCTCTCTTTCAAGAGAATGTCCAAAATCTTTGGCTTGATTTTCTGCCACATCCAAGCAAATTACAATATCTCCTAAGAGGAAAAGAGGATTTCCATCATTATCATAGCCTTCTTCATCCATAGGAAAGGATAAGACGTCAGTTGGTCTATCAACATCCCTGTATTCCTTATTGAGCCTATGGATAGTTTCCATATCCACAATAGAAAGGGAAACTTCAGCATTTTCATTGAAACTTTCTACTCTTAGGACTTCTTCTATAGTTTTTTCCGCCCTCTCCCTTATGAGGTCAAGGTCCAAATCTTGGTTTGTATCATTCGCTAACAGAAGATTCATTTTCTTTTTTCTTTCTTTCTTCTTCCCTCATCCTGTCGTCCTTTTCGTAGGCATCTATAATCCTCTGGACGAGTGGGTGACGGACAACGTCAATTGAAGTAAAACTCATAAAATCAATTCCCGGCACATTTTTTAGGATTTGACTGGCTGAAACAAGACCAGACTTCCTGCCACGAGGGAGGTCAACCTGGGTCTTATCACCTGTAATTATCGCCTTTGAACCATAACCCAAACGGGTTAAAAACATCTTCATCTGCTCGTAGGTTGTATTTTGTGCCTCATCAAGAATTACAAAAGAATTATCCAAGGTCCTTCCCCTCATATAGGCAAGGGGAGCGACTTCTATAATGCCCTTTTCTACAAGGGCCTGGTAGGTTTCAAAACCCAAAATTTCAAAAAGCCCATCGTAAAGAGGTCTTAGGTATGGGTCAACCTTATCTTGCAAATCACCCGGCAAAAATCCTAGGCTCTCGCCCGCTTCTACTGCCGGACGGGTGAGGATAATCCTATTTACTTCGTTGTTTTTAAAGGCACGCACAGCCATGGCTACGGCAAGATAAGTCTTACCTGTACCTGCTGGACCGATACCAAAAACAATATCATTCGCCAAAATCTTTTCTATATATGATTTTTGTCCCAAGGTCTTTGGCTTAATTGGCTTGCCACCGGCTGTTGTGACAATCACATGGTCAAGGAGAGCCTTAACCACATCCTTGTTTTCCCTCTCGAGCATATCTGCATCGTATTTTAATCTTTGAAAGCTAAGCTCTCCATCTCTTTTAAGCTCGGATAAAAGCTGGATAATTAGCTTTTTGGCAAGGTCAACATGCCCTTCTTCGCCATTTATTTCTAAACTATTGTCCTTAAGCTTAAGTTTAACGTCAAACCTATCTTCTATATATTTTCTATTTGAATCAAAATTGCCAAAAAGCGAAATAATTCTTCCCGGCTCTTCTATTTCTAAAAATTCCTTAATATTAATCACTCCTCTGCTATATTATACCTTTTATAATATGCAAAAACAGCTACAATTCGTAGCTGTTTGTTACTCTCTTCTAATTTTTCTATATCTTTAATATATGGACCTCTTTCTAAAATTGAATAAAGCGTAAATCATCACGCACAATCCGACCACCATAAATATCAATGATCCTAGACCACCAGCTTGAGGGATAATAACTTTTCTATTAATTACTTTAGTAGCATTGTCAACACTATCCTCATTTGAATATTTGATGTTGCCATTGTTAAAACTCATTACATTTATTTCAAAATCAATCTTATTAAATTTTCCATATCCTTTAGGAGCTCTAAGTTCCTCTAGTTCATATGAACCTGCTCCCAGGCCTCTAATCATGAATTGTCCATCCTCATTTGATGCGAGTTTTATTAAATCAGGATCATCTGACTTATCAGTAAGTTCAAAGCCTATTCCTTCATTTTCAAAGGCTTTATCATATTCCTTTTGGCTGTCTTCAATAAGTTTTTTTGCCTTAGTTCCAGCTTCTGTGTCAAGTTCTTCTGATTTTAAATTGCTATAAGCATCTAAGGCTCCACAAAGAGTATCCTTTGCTTTCTTTAGTTCTTCCTTATCTTGAGTTCGTCTTCCTAGACTTTTTGCCTTCAAATACTTTCCATCTTTTTTGATTGCAAAGATAGCTCCAAATAGTCTTTCGTCTTCGGTATTAACCTTTACAAATTTTTTGCCACAAGTTTCTACCTTTGAATTTGAAGGTCTTAGGTAAGTTTTATTTGGAATATTGGTAATGCTTAAGACTCCTTGATTATAAGAAACATAGTTAGGTTCATAGCCCCCGACCCTTTCTCTAATCCTGTAAGTCCTTTGATTCGAAAGCCCTGTAAATTCATAATCAAATGCTGGATTTTGTTCACTATTTCTAAGGGTTACAGCTTTTATTTCCTTGTAAACATCTCCAACTTTTTCTTCCAAAATATAAGTCACAGCCAAATCCTTATCATCAAAAGGTATTTGCTTATTTCCACCGGTAACCCAAGATTTATCTACCTTGATTTTTCCATTCAAAGGATTTATGTCTAGTGGCTGGTATGACTTGCCTGGACTATTGCTATAATCAAGAGCAATAGTATTTTCTTGTGGTTTTGCTAAATTAATGACAGCCTTAGCATTTAAGCTGGCTGAGTATTTTATCATCAATACAACATCAGCCGTCTTGCAGGCATCTCTAACTTTTTCCAAACCAGAGTCCTTCAAAGACAAGCTAAATCCTCGTTCATCCTCAGATTTTATATAATCAGAAGAAGTTAGGTTCGCTCCATCTATACTGATATTTTTATCATAAGTTAAACCATTAGTCATATTATCAGTCCAAGTCAATTTTTTGTACTCGGAACCGATTGGAATCACTGTTTTTACAGCATAAGGGATAACATCTCCGATAGTCCTATTGATTTTTGATTTTGGTCTTTGATAATTCTCAAGATCTAATTTATTATCCACATCTGGGTCAGTAACCGTTTCATCAAAGTTCTTATCAATTTGTGGTTTATTCTCAGTATTTTTTGGATATACGTGAACATCCTCAACAACTCCATTTTTGTTGATGACTGGTAGCTTTATTTCTATTGGCGAGGCTTTACTTTCAGTCAAAACTTTTCCATCTTCTCCAGTATAAGTGGATTTTTCCTTAACTTCATAAATTTTATAATTACCATTAGGAAGTTTTGATGTATCGAAAGTTGCTCCCTCTGGACCTGTCAATTTCCCAAGAGCCTTATCAATTGAATCTACAACATTTCCCTCTGAGTCTATAAATTGATCCTTGTCATTTTTCCATACAAAGTAAACTCCAGAAATTTCTTTAGGAGCATTTTCAACAAGTTTGTCAAAATCAGTCTTGTTTTGACTTGCGTCATAGCCCTTAGGGGTCTGCCAGCCATCAAATTCTTTTTTACCTAAGAGCAACTTGTGAACAGTGACACTTATTGTTCTTTTAGGTGGTGGCGGAATATTTTTCTTTTTGTTTGTGACAATTATTAGATTTCCAACTATACTTATATTTCCATTATCTCCTAAGGTGACACTCCCATCACTATTGACAGTAAATGTCACCTCCGGTATGCTTTCATACCCTTTTGGAGTTTTTGTTTCTCTTAATTTATACACCCCAGGTTCTAGTGGTATTTCAGCAATTTTATCAGTTGTCCAACTGTTTATACAAGTATTGTTTTGATTATATACTTCAAGCACTGCATCGTTTAACTGATTATTTTTTTCGTCAACCTTTTTAAATTTAACTATGTGCTTCTTTAGATTGTCAACTATTACAATCCTATTTCCATCAATGCTCACACCATTAGGAGTGTCTAGTAGTTTTAAAATGCCATTATTAGAAATTTCGAAGTCAAAATCAGAAATTTTTTCATATCCAACTGGAGCTTGTGATTCCTTGATTGTATATGTCTTGCCACACACTAGACTTACTGTCTGATCTCCCGCCCCTGAAGTAAGACTTGCTACTTTTTGGATAGGGTCGATTTTTTCGTATATATCAAACTTAGCTCCTGCTAGAGCCTTTCTTTCCGGGTCTACTTTTGATATAAGGACATCTTTTTTCTGCCTGTTGATGACTTTTATTTCCTTGCTCTTATCTGCCAAATCAGAAACAATTACATTAGACGAGTTGGATTTTATTTCTATCCCTCCCCCATGTTTTACTTCAAAGAGGATATCTCCCGTTCCTTCATATCCACTTGGAGTTTTTATTTCTTTAATCTTATATGTGCCAGCTTTAAAGTCAAATGTTGGTTGAGCTTTTGTATCCCATTCTCCACCTGAGATTGGTTTTTCAACCTTATTTTCTATCGAGAATATTTTTAGTCTTGCATTATTATTGCCATTGACCAATTTACCATTTTGGTCTATTTTTGATATCTTTATCGGATATTTTTTATACTTATCTTTTATAATAAGCTTGCCACCTACAAGTTTTACATTTTCTCCATTTGGGTTAGATACAAGGCTGATATTGCAGTCCTTATCTATGCTTATCTCAAAGTCTAATACTTTTTCAAAGCCAAGTGGAGCTTCTTCTTCCTTTATAATGTATGTCTTTCCACACTCTAAACTTAATGTCTGATCACTTGTCTCGGATTTTAGACTTTTCACTGACTTTGTTTGGTCATTTTTTTCGTATATACCAAATCTTGCTCCGGCAAGGGCATTTCCTTCTGGATCAATTTTTGATATTATAATATCTTTCTTCTGCCTATTAATCACTTTAATTTCTATAATGTTATTTGCTGAGTCTGAAACTATGACATTTGACGAGTCTGATTTTATTACTACTTTTCCTTTATCTGTTACCTCAAATACGATTTTGCCTGTTCCTTTATAACCTATTGGTGTATGAATTTCTCTTATATTATAAAGACCTTCACCCAAAGTAAATGTAGGTTGTTCATTAGTTAGCCATGTCTTAATAGATTTAGAACGCCTATTTATCACACTAGATAATCTTAATTTTGCTGGATTTGAATTTGAATTTAGCAAATCCCCATTTTGATCAACTTTTGATATTTTTATTAGATTTTGTTTATATTTATTTTTTATAGTTATGGTAAATGTTTTGTTATCAACACTTACATCAGGATTTGTTACCTTTGGCTCGATTTGTCCGTTGGGTTTTACTTCAAATTCAAATGGGTCTATTGATGAATATCCCTCTGGTGTGCTTATTTCTTCGATTTTGTATTCATTTGGTATCAAATTTTTTGAGTATTCTGTATTAGAATTCCAAGTATCATCCAAACTATAATTGCCATCTGCCTTTTTTGAGTAGATATTAAACTTAACTCCCCCTAGGGCCTTACCATTTTCGTCTACTTTTTTGATATTTACGGGATATTTTCTAAAAGGCTCTTTTATAATCAGCTTGTCGCCTTCTAGCCTTACATTATTATCATTTCCTGATATTGATATAACACCAGTATTGCTTACGCTTACTTTGAAAAAATTTACTATACTATATCCTTCTGGTGATTTTGTTTCTTTTACGATATATTCCTTGCCATATTCTAGCTTAATCTTTACATCATCACCATAACCGGTACTTGTCAGCTCGGCTATGGCATTTTTTAAATCATTAGCTTTATATACTCGAAAAACACCGCCAGCTACTCTTTTTGAAAAATCGTTTATCTTAGTAAGGTAGACTTCTTTTTCTTTTTTTTGTTTTCTTTCTTTTCTTTTATTTTTTATTATGAGCTTGTTACCTTCAAGCTTTACTCTTTCTCCATTTGGATTTGATACAAGGATTGCAGTATCTTTTTTACCATTAATAAGTTCGGTATAATTAGGTATCTTTATTTCAATATCTAATATCTTCTCAAAACCAACTGGAGCTTCTACTTCCTTGATTATGTATGTGGCACCAATAGTATCTATACGGTTTAGATATACTTTCCTGTCACTTCTTAATGATATAAATCCAAAGTCATATTTTTGCGGTTTTGTTTTTTCATATATTTTAAAATTTGCTCCAGGCAGATAATTTCCTTCTGCATCCAATTTTGATATAATCAATTCAAAAGATTTTGAACTAGGAACAACTTTTCTGAGAGCCTTAAAAACTATCGTATTTCCATCTAAGTATGTACTGGTATCTTCCTCCATTTCCAGACCACCATTACTTCTAACAGTTAATTTTATCCCTGAAAAAAATGCATATCCCTCATTTCCTCCAGTTTGCCACAACCAATATGTTCCTGGTTTTAAGCTAAGCTCTGGCTCAGTATCAGGGTACCAATCACGTATATATGTATAGTCTTCAGAATAAATTTCTATTTTCCCTCCGGTTAATCTATAACCTTCTCTTATAGTAACAATTTTTAATTTAATTTTGTAATTATCTTGTGAGTTTCTCATGGCTGACTTATTTGCTCTGAAAGAGTATGGCTGGAGTCCTTTATTTATTCTAAACAAACTCCTAAGTAATTTAGATATTTTTTCTCTTCCATAATCCATGTGATACTCTTTTATCTCTCTTGTCTTAGCTAAATTCTTGGCAGCTAGGGCTTTATTTCCTAAAAAAATAAAGTTCAAAAAAATAAGTATTACCAAAAAGATTTTCTTAAAAATTTTTTTATTTTTTCCTTTCATCCTTTCCTCTTTTTTACAATCTCAATTTTGCACATAATGAAATTCTATTTTTATCATTTATCAGTCAAGTTTTAATCTTATATAGATAAAATCCATCTATTTCCTTGTTTAAAATTCCTATTATAAAAAAATTTACACCCGATTTTTATAGTTTTCAAGCAATTAGCGAGCTAAAATTCATTTGTTATTTTTTTGTTATTATTTTTTTTTGTTATTATTTTTTTTTGTTATTATTTTTTTTTGTTATTATTTTTTTTTGTTATTATTTTACAAAAAAATGAGAGCTCGAATGCTCTCATTTTTTATAATTTTATCTTCTTTTAGAAACTGGCGGGCCTAGGATTTCTGCCATTATTATGGCATCCTTAAGCCTCTTTCTGTTTTTTTCTTTCGCCATTTCTTCTCTAATCTTATCTGTCTTTTCTTTTTGCTCTGCCTCTTTTAATCTCTTTAGGGCAGCTGTATCTCCCTCTTCAGGTTTTTTGAATTTTTCTGCATGTTTTGTCCTAAGTTCAGATTTTAACCTTCTTTGGGCTTCTATATCTGGTTTTGATTGACTTTGGTATTGGTCTAATTCCATATTTTCTACCAAATCATTTAGGTAGCCAATTATGGATTTTTTCCTTGGACTTTTCTTAACTTCGAAAAGGGGTTTTTGTATTTTTCCCTTCTTTTCATTTCCTGCTTGAATCTCTTCTGCAAGCTCATCTAAGAAGGAAAGGAAAGATTTATTATTTGACATCGAGATCAGCCTCATCATTTGAGATTGACTGTCTCATTTTTGTGTCTGCCTTGATATTTTGAAGGTTGTAATAATCCATTACTCCGAGGTTTCCTTCTTTGAAGGCTTGAGCTATGGCAAGTGGGATTTCACTTTCTGCTTCCACAACCTTGGCCCTATTTTCTTGTTCAAGAGCGATAGCTTGGGCACGTCTTTCTTCGGCCTTGGCTTGGGCGATATTCTTATCAGCTTCTGCCTGGTCTCTTTGAAGCTCAGCGCCGACGTTTCTTCCAACGTCCACATCTGCTATATCAATTGATAAAATCTCAAAGGCAGTACCAGAGTCAAGTCCCTTGTTTAATACGGTTTGAGAAATGTTGTCTGGATTTTCCAAAACTTCTGCGTGGGTTTCTGAAGAACCAACTGTGGTTACTATACCTTCGCCAACTCTAGCTATAATGGTCTCTTCACCCGCACCACCGACTAGCCTTTCGATGTTGGCCCTAACAGTAACCTTGGCAATTACCTTCACCTCTATACCATTTTTAGCAACAGCTGCTATGGTTGGAGTATTGATAACCTTTGGGGTTACAGACACTTGAACAGCCTCAAACACATTACGACCTGCAAGGTCAATGGCTGCGGCTTGTTCAAAAGAAAGGTCTATGTTTGCTCTTTCTGCTGCTATAAGCGCGTCAACAACTTGGTTAATATTACCTCCTGCAAGGTAGTGACTTTCAAGGTCATTTGTGGCAATATGGATGCCTGCTTGGTGGCTTTTAATCATTGCGTTTACGATTTTAGATGGAGACACCCTCCTAAATCTCATCGCAACTAAGCTTGCCATAGAAATCTTAAGGCCTGAAAACCTCGCTGTGATCCAAAGACCAACTGGTACCATTGTAAAAAATACTACGACTAATACAAAAATTAGTCCCATCATTATAAATTCCATTACATCTCCTTTACTATTATGTGGCCATCTTTAACACCTATGACAGAAACCACCTTAGATTTTTCGATAAATTCTGCCCTGGCCATAGCATCATAAATTTCACCATCAATTTCAATCCTGCCTGTTGGCCTTAGGATTGACTTTGTATAGCCTATACTTCCAATAAGATTATTTAGATCCTTGTTAGGTCTAGGTCTTCTTTTATTTTTCTCAGACCCTTCCAAAACATAGGCATCAAATAATTTTGCCCTAAAGCCTAGCTTTACAAAGACTGTCATAGTAATGACAACTGCAAGGCCTGTGGCAAGGATGACAAATATTCCTGTGTGAGGATCTGTGAAGGAATCCATCACTGAATAAGTCGTAAGGGCAAGCCCTGCCACCCCAATTATTCCAAAGCTAGGAATAAAAAGCTCCAAACTTAAGAGGGAAATTCCCACGATAAAGGTGAGAACTGTGATGTTATCTGCTATGTTGTACTTGGCATTGGCATAGTAAAAATAAGCAAAAAGCACTACAGCCGCACCGGCGAAAAGAAGCTTTTTTTGGGTAAATAAGAGACATATCAAAGATATGACTGCGAGAATAAAACTTGTCGCAATAAAAAGGTCATTTCCTAGCATATTTTTCTCCATTCTTAAATGCGAATCCATGAATTTAAAAATAAAAATCTCTTCTTAAATTCAGGGATTATCTATTATCTTCCTTATAACTATTATCTAGTAAATGAGGTTAAAAATCAACATAGAAGGGCTTTGTTCGCTACTAATAAATAAGACATTAGAGCTACAAGCGCAAATTTTTTTGCAAAAAAGTAGTATCTTTCTAAAGCAAGTAAGATAGGATTCTTGCTTTTAAAATCTCGCCTACTCATCCATTGTCTTAGCCTTAGCAAATCTATCTTGCTAGGAACCTGTTAGTTTATCCTAGCGCTTTTGTTGGTCGCAACTTGGGATATAATCTAAATATTATTTATAATTGAAAATTAGCCATAAAAATATATAGTTTTTATATATTGGAGGCTATTATGAAAGATTTTTGGTCTTATGATAAAAAAGAAATCTTTAACCAACTAAAGACAAGTGAAAAGGGCTTGACCAGCCAAGAAGCAGAAACCAGGATAGAAGACTACGGAAAAAATACTCTCAAGGAAGTAAAATATTCTTCAAAATTTATGGTTTTTATATCTCAATTTAAAAGTCCTATTACCCTAATCCTTATTTTCGCAGCAATTTTGTCAATTTTTACGAAAGATTATTCTGATGGATTCATTATTTTAATCATCGTCATGATTTCATCGTTCCTAAGCTACCTAAACGAAAGCCATGCCCAAGATGCTGTAAAAAAGCTCCTTTCAAGCGTGAGTGTAAAATCTACAGTCCTAAGGGATGGGAAGTTCCAAGAAATTGACAACGCAGACTTAACTTTGGGAGATATTATCAAGGTTGCGACTGGCGATATGATCCCAGCTGATTGCTTGCTTATTGATGTGAATGCACTTGCAACAGACGAATCAAGCCTAACTGGAGAAACTTTTCCTGTAGAGAAGAATGTAAAAATTTTAGACGTCAATACCAGCCTATCCCATAGGGAAAATTCGCTTTGGATGGGCACCCATGTCATAAGTGGGTCGGGCCTAGCTGTTGTTGTAAACTTGGCAAAAAATTCAGAATTTGGCAAGATTACCTCCTCCCTAGGCAAAAAAGATACCGACACTGATTTTGAAAGAGGGATCAAAGACTTTGGTAATTTAATTTTGCACGTAACAATCCTCTTGATCTGTCTAATATTTTTATTTAATATTATTTTGAACAAATCATTTTTGGAATCCTTCATGTTTGCCTTGGCACTTTCTGTTGGCCTCACTCCACAAATGTTGCCAGCCATTATAAGTGTAAACTTATCCAAGGGTGCAAAAAGGATGTCTGATGAGGGAGTTATCGTTAAAAAACTTAATTCTATCGAAAACTTTGGATCAATGACCATTATGTGTTCTGACAAAACAGGCACCATCACCAAGGGCAAGGTCAAACTCGATTATGGCCTTGCCTATAATGAAGAAAAATCTGACGACTTAATTAGGCTTGCAAGCATAAATTCATATTTCCAAGAAGGCTACAAAAATCCGATTGACGAGGCGATTCTTGAGGGAACTACCACTGACTTTTCACCTTACAAAAAACTTTTTGAAATCCCCTATTCCTTTGAAAATAAGATTTTGTCTGTGGCTGTGAAGGATACTTCTAGCTTAGCGCAAAAAAATTTCATGGTAACCAAGGGAGCTTTTGAAAATATTGTTAGAGTTTGCAATACCTACGAAAAATCTGACAAGAGCCAGGGGCCTATTGGTGAAATCAAAAATCAAATAACTGAACTTTTTAACAAATATTCTGCCCAAGGCTACAGGGTGTTGGGCCTTGCCTATAAATTTTTAGATGATGGGGAAAATATCAAAGAAGAAAAGGCAAGCGATATGATTTTTAAGGGCCTGCTCCTCTTTATAGACCCCCTCAAAGATGACGTTAAGGATGTAATCTGTGAAATGGATAGGCTGGGCGTTTCTCTAAAAATGATTACTGGAGATAATAAGGAAATTGCAAAAAATATCGGCAGCCAAATCGGTCTTGACCCTGCAAAGATCCTGTTGGGCGAAGATTTGAAGGCCTATTCCCTAAGCCAACTTAATAAAAAAGTCCTAGACGTAGACATTTTTGCTGAGATAAGTCCAAACCAAAAGGAAAAAATCATCAGAGCCTACAAGGAAGCTGGCGAAATTGTTGGCTACATGGGTGATGGGATTAACGACGCACCCGCTATCAAACAAGCAGATGTGGGTATTTCTGTAAATACAGCTGCTGATACAGCCAAGGATGCGGCATCAATTGTGCTTTTGCAAAACAACCTAAATGTTTTGCTTTCTGGCATAAAAGAAGGCAGGAGAACTTTTATCAATACCTTAAAATATATTTTTATCGCTACCAGCGCAAATTTTGGCAATATGTTTTCAATGGCAGGTGCGAGCCTATTTTTAAAATTCTTGCCACTTTTGCCTAAGCAAATTCTCCTAACCAACCTCTTTACTGACTTTCCATCCTTGCAGATTGCATCAGACTCTGTCGACAGTGCTTGGTTAGAAAAGCCAGTAAAATGGGATATGAAATTTATCAAAAAATTTATGATAATTTTTGGTATTACATCCTCAGTTTTTGACTACCTAACATTTTTCGTCTTGCTAAAAATCTTTAAAGCTGACGAACAATTTTTCCAAACAGGTTGGATGTTAGAATCAGTCATCTCTGCCATGGTCGTAATGCTCATTGTAAGGACTGCAAGACCGGTTCTTAGAAGCAAACCAAGCAAAAAGCTAATCCTTGCAATAATCCTTGTAAGTTTAGTTTTAATAGCCATAATCTATAGTCCTCTTAATACTTACCTAGGCTTGACAGCCTTGCCAACAAAAGCACTCATCTCAATGTTTGGCATATCCTTAGCCTACGCTTTAATAGCAGAAGTATTAAAGAAAAAATTTTACGAAAAAAATTCCTTTTCAGGAAAATAAAATTTAGGCAAAGAAAAAAACGACAGATTTCTGTTTATCAGATTACTGTCGTTTTTCATTTTCCTAGTCAACAAGCTCTTTAAGCCTGCCAGTTAACTTATAATCAACTTTTTTTAATTCTTCTATATTCTTCACTCCAAGTAGAGCCATGACTATTTTTAAACGCCTATTCATTTCCTTTAAGTAGTCGTAACAAGCCTCATAACTTCCTAAGAGTAAGTACCTAAGAGCTTCACCACTAATTGCTGTCATATCAGCCCCAAGTATTAGGGCCTTGGCAACATCTACTGCAGTTTTAATCCCACCTGAACCAATGATAAATACATCATCGGATAGGCTCCTCGCATCAATTATCGCCTTGGCTGTTGGCACTCCCCAATCATAGAATTCTTTATAGTCGGATTCAAAGTCCCTCATATCTTCAATTTCTATGAAATTTGTACCACCTTTGCCAGAAACGTCTAGGTATTTTACGCCTGCTTCTATAAGCTTTTGGCAAGTTGCCTTTGAAAGACCATTGCCAGTTTCTTTTACAATTATAGGCACGTCTAGGCTTTTGATTAATTTTTTTATATTTTCGTAATAGCCCCTAAAGTTCTTATCGCCTTCTGGCATAAAGAGTTCTTGGGCCACATTTAGGTGGACTTGGATGGCGTTAGCACCTATCATACCGGCTGCATTTTTGAAGTCTTCAAGGCTTCTTTCAGCTCCAAGATTTCCTATCCTTACCATGTCCTTTTCCCTAATTAGGGTGAAACTTTCTTTAGCTTCATCATCTTCGAGACCGATTGTTTGACTGCCCACAGCCATTGGTATGTTAAGGCTCTTACAGATGGATGACAAATCTTCGTTTATATCAGCGCTTGATTCACCACCACCGGTCATAGCATTTATCATAATAGGCATAGAAATTTTCCTACCTAAAAACTCAATGGATGTATCAATTTCATCAAAATTTACGTCTGACAAACTATTGTGATCAAGGTAGACATCTTCAAAAAGTGGGTCGCTATAACCAGATGTCTTTAGGTAATTTTCAATATGTTCGTCTTTTCTTTCTCGTCTTCTACTTGTCATATTTTTTCCTAACTATTCCCCACCTTCTCCAGAGCCACTGTCTGATGGTTGGTCAACATTCAAGCCTGGTTCGTACTCAACAACGCCTGGGTCTGCTGGTGCCTCTTTTGGTGCTGGGCTTTCAGGAGCCTTTGGTGCTGGTTCATAAGTCTCGGTACTAGGCTCTTGTCTTCTCTCCCTGTGACCTTGGTTGGTCTTTGGAGTTGACTTGGCAGGCTCTTCCCATTTTGGTTCTTCTTGGTATTCATAGGAGTTATTATAATTATTTTCGTAAGTATTTTCGTAATTATTCTCGTAATTATAATTTGGCTCGTAGGTTTGATTATTTATATTATTATTTTTTGGGAAAATATTAACTGGTGCCTCTTGGTTAATGCTTGCATGGTTTGATTCAGGAAGACCAGAATCTTCTTCCTTCCACTTACTAAGCTTGAAGTCCGCAAATACATCATTAACTATATCCCAAGTTCCTCTTTCATCTGGTATATAATAACTAATGTTGTTTATATAGGCACCATTGCCCGGAACTATAAAGGTTTCAACCTTATCTGATGAGAAATTTGGAATACTTTTTACCAAATTAACTATGGCACTCATTGGTAGGTTGGTCTTTACATATTTGATGTAGGACGAAATCACTGTCATAAGGTTCATTTCATTTGATTTCTTAACAGCTTGGTCTACCATGGCCTTAACAAAATCTTGTTGGGCATGAACCCTTCCTATATCACCATTGTTATAGATATGTCTAGTCCTTAAATACCACATGGTATCTGTACCATTAAAGTGGTGCATACCTGGTTTGATATTAAGAGTCCACTTTTTAATGTTTACACCTTCTGGCACCTCATAGTCAACACCACCGATGGCATCGACAATATTTACAAGAGCCTGGTAATTAACTTGGACATAGTAGTCAATATCAAGGCCTAGGAAGTTCCTAAGACTTTGAAGAGTTAGCTCAATACCACCAAAGGCGTGGGCGTGGTTAACCTTATCATAGGTATTTCTCACAAGGACCCTGGAGTCCCTAGGGATTGACAAGAGTTTAATTGTGCCGTCCTTGGTATTGGCCTTCATCAACATAATAGTATCCGTACGGGTGAAATCTTCGTTATTCTCTTCACCTGCTGCCTTATCCACTCCAACTAGGAGGATTAAATATTCATCTTTACTTGTTTTAACAGCCTGGTCTTCAAATGTCCCTCCATTAGAATGATTAGCAGCATTCGACCTTTGATCAAGAAAATCAAAAGCAAATTTGCTAGCCACAAAAGATAGGGCAAAAACAAAGACTAGGGCAAAAAATCTTCTTATCTTCATAATTTTCCTTTACTCGTTACATTATACCCTAAGTCTATCCCTTCTTTAAACTATTTTTTAAAATAATATTATAAAAATTTTTTAAAAGTTCGTGCTTGCTTGAATATTTCCCAAAATTCATTATAATTAGATTATTAATCATTAATTTAAAATTATTTTATTGGAGTTATTATGGAAAATAGAAATAAGTTTTCTTCCCTATGGGGATTTATAATGGCTTGTGTTGGCTCTGCTGTAGGCCTAGCCAATGTTTGGGCTTTTCCCTATCAATTAGGTTCTAATGGTGGATTGGCATTCTTATTGCCCTATCTCCTATTCGCCTTTATTTTTGGCAGGGTAGGTCTGGCCGCGGAAAACGCCATAGGCAGAAAATATAAATCAGGACCAATGGTTGTCTACAAAGAAGCCTACAAAAGTCGCAACATGGAAAAATTTGGCAAAATAATTAGGTGGCTACCAATGATAGGAGTAGGCCTCTTATCAATCGGCTATGCTGTAGTAATTACCTATGTCATAAAAGCCTTGTTTGATACCATCAGTGGAAGTATTTTCACTGTTGAAAGTGCCACTTGGTTTGATAGCATATCCACAAATGATTTTAAGGTAATTATTCCCCACCTCTTCTTGATGGTCCTAGTGTATTTTGCCCTAGCCTACGAAACCGAAGGAATTGAGAAAACAAACAAATTTATCATGCCCTTGTTTTTCGTACTCTTCCTTATCCTTGCAATCAGGGTATTCTTCCTTGACGGAGCCCTTGGAGGTTATAAATTTATCTTCAACATGGACTTTGGAAAACTTAAGGAAATCAAAACCTGGGTCGCAGCCATGGGCCAGGCCTTCTTTTCCCTATCCCTAGTAGGAACAGTAATGGTAGTCTACGGGTCTTACTTGCCAGATGATGAAGATGTAATAAAAGCATCAACCATCACAATGGGACTTGACACCCTCTCAGCTATGATCTCAGCCTTCGTAATGCTACCAGCCTGTTTTGCCTACGGCTTTTCACCAGCAAGTGGACCAAAACTACTCTTTGTAGTCTTGCCCCAAGCCCTAAAAGAAATGCCCCTTGGCAGATTATATGGAATCATCTTGTTCCTAGCAGTAGTCTTTGCAGGCATATCGTCAATCCAATCAATGCTAGAAACCATAACCGAAGCCATAGTCTATAGCTTCCCAAAACTAAAAAGAAAAATGGTTCTAATCGCTTTAATCACAACAATTTATCTAATAGGCATCTTCATCGAACCAATCTCAAAATGGGGTCCATGGATGGACATAGTAACTATCTACATCCTCCCAATCAGCGGGATAATAGGAGCCATCACATGGTTCTGGATAATCAAAAAAGAAGACCTCCTAAGCGAAGTAAACAAAAGCGTAAAAGGCAAATACGGAAATACCTGGTATTATACAGGCAAATACATCTTCGTACCCCTAGCCATAATCCTATGCTTTATAGCCATCAGATACCACATATCTTTCTAGGAAACTTGAAAATCAACAAATTCAAAAAGGCATGACCAAAAAACTGGCCATGCCTTTTGCTTTACAAAAAATTTCCCAAACAGGTCTTAGCCTAAATTTAGCTAAAGTAAACTAATAACTAAAGCTATCATTTTTATTTTAGGATCTAACCAACTTTTAAAATTTTAATTGCTAAATTATATTTTCTAATCCTATTCATCATCAGGAGCATACCAAACAATATGCCTCCCCTCCTTCTTGGCCTTGGCACTTTCTTCCTGGTATCTCTTGATTCTTTCTTTTTCTTCTTCTGTGAGTATTATATCATAATCCTCAACTTTTTCCGCACCGAGCGCTATACCTATAAGCAAATATTCCCTATTCATTTCAATCTCCCATATTTTGAACTCAAATAATCCTACTAAACAAAATACCTAATCCATATCAGGAGCATAAAAAACAATATGCTTGCCCTCTTTCTTAGCCTTCTCAGACTCCTTTTTGTACCACTCGATGGCCTCTTTGTCCTCTTCTGTGAGTGTGATATTATTCGCCTCAGCAGTTGTATCCCCCAGTGCTATTCTCATTATTAAATATTCTCTATTCATAATTTTCTCCTTCTTCCAAAAAAACTTTATAAAATCCTAATTTTTATAAACTCATAAACTTAAAATCAAAACACAAACAAAGCTAGCTTTTAAAACAAAATGATATTTCGATAAATAAAATTGATAAATGCAGAATTAAAAATGAAAATAAATAGAGAATTAATTTTCGAAAAAATAAATGATTAATAAAAAATTCGAAATGAAAAAGTATTAACACTTCCATTAATATTATACCCTTTATGACCTGATTTAATCCCAAAAAATAAAAAATCGAACTTTCCCACTTGCAAGTCCTGTCCTTAAAATTAATTTCAGATGGATATATTAAGAAAGGATCATCCCCGCGTCTGCGGGTACAACTTCCTTACATTCAAAATTTCACCTACCCTAGTAACTCCCCTTCGTCCGTAGGTAGTCTATAAATAATTACACCAAAATCTATTTTAGCTACAGTTTCCCTTAGTCTTTACCTTATCAATTTCTGTTTTTAAGTCTTCAAGAGCAAATTTTTCCTTATCCATAACGATATTATAAAAACTCTCCAAGTCGCCTTTTACTGAATAGTCGTTCATGCTTTTATAGTAAAGTGGACAATCTTTTGCTTCTATAATCACAGGCTGGAATCCTTTTTTTATTAATATAAAGTTTAGTATTAATCTTGCAGTTCGTCCGTTTCCGTCTTGGAATGGATGGATTCTTACAAACTCAGCGTGGACGTATGAAGCAAGCTCGATAGGATTTAGATCAGATTTTTTAGCCTCAAAATCTGCCATAAACCACTTCATGTTATTTCTTACTTCCATCCAGTCTGGTGGCGTAAATCCAGCTCCTGTGATTCGCACGTTATAGCTCCTATACAAACCACCTTCGATTATATTTTCCATGACAACTTGGTGTATATCTTTTATCAGCTCCTCATCAAGGACTGCACCCTGCTCTAGTCTATTTTTTATAAGCTTATAAGCTTTTTCATTATTGGTGACCTCGTATAGCTCTCTAAGGTCTTTGCCACCTATAGATACCCTATCGATAAGCAAAGTTTTAACCTCGGCTATACTTAAAGTGTTACCCTCAATCTTGGTCGACTCGTGAGTAAATCTTAGATCAAAGTCGTCAACTATGCTTTGATAGGTTTCTTTCGGCAAGATTTTTATGTTGTCGGCAACATACTGATTTAATTTTTTTATTGAGTTGTAATCTTTTTTCATCTGCTTATGCCTTTTTTGCTGTTTTCTGGATATTTTTCACCCTGTTTTTCTTTGCCCACAAAAATTTTTCCATAACTTCCACCTTTCTCCTCTAATTATATAATAAAACAACTTCATCAATGTAGTTTTTTAATTTGGTTTTTCATATTTCTCTTCCATTTCCCAAAATTTTATAAATTAAAAGACCCATTGAACTGGCCTTGTTTTTCTTGCCTTTGGCAAGTGGTTTTTGTTTAGCTCTTAGTTCTTTTCTACCACGATTATGTATGGTGGATTATTGGGTCTGGTTGGGTAGGCTATTTTTATTAGCCCATATTTTTTCTGGTCGATTCCTGCTAGGTATTTTTCAATTTTTTCGCTTTCTTCTTTGCCTGCTGGGTGGCCTGGATAAATTGTTATTATGGCTATGCCGTTCTTGTTTAAAAAGTCTAGGATTTTTTCTAGGCTTTTTATTGTGCTTTCATACTTGGTTGTGATTTCCTTGTTGCCTCCTGGCAGGTAGCCTAGGTTATATATGGCTAGATCAAGCCCTTCTTTTATATATTTTTCAATATTGGCATGGCTGTCTAGGTGGAAAATAAATCTTTGATCGTCGCCTATTAATTTTTTTGCTTCTTTTTCTGCCTCTTTTTGGATATCAAAGCCATAGAGCCTTTCTACTTCTGTGTTTTCTAGGATATACTCGCTGTCTTTGCCAGTTCCTACTGTTAAGTCAGCTGCAACTTTTATTTCTTTTTTTGAACCTATTATTATTTTTACTAGGTCAGTTACTCTTTTGCCCATCAGTAGGACCTCAAATTTTTAAGGTCTTTGCCGTCAATTTCCTTGAAAAAATCTGCCTGGCTTGGTCCTTCTTTTCTTATAGGCATACCCATCCTGTGCATTTCATTTAGTTTGAATATCATGAGGTTGACATTTACGTCGTGCATACTGGCTAGCTCGTTGTAAGTATAGCCTTCGATTATGTCGTCCATGAGCCTTTTTTCATCCAACAAAAGATGAGCTGCAAAGATGTTGGCTTCTATTTCCATTTCGCTTTTTATATCAAAAATTTCATATTCAACCAAGGTATCCTTTGCATTGGCTTGGTGGTAGATGTCATGGCCCAACTCGTGAGCAAAGACCATGTTTAATATCCTGTAGTCTACATAGGGATTGTAGAAGACAAAACGACTGTCCATTATTATCTTATACATGCCCAAAAGCTTGGTGTTTTCCTTGAAGGGGATGATGTGGACCCCTCGTTCTTCAAGGATTTGCCTAGGGTCACGAGTCTTATGGGTTTTGATTAAGTCTAGCACGTCCTCATAGATTTGATCATATGAGTAGGCCATTATTTTTTGTTCCTAAATTTTTTGCTGTCTTGTCTAGCTATATAGTAGGCTTCGGAAATAGCGTCTAGGATTGCCCTTTTATCTTCTTCTGGGATTTCGCCCCCTGCCATAAGTCCAATCACACCATCAACTAGGTCTTCTGCTTCCTTTCCTGCCTTGATGCCGTATCTTTCACGAGTTGTAAGGATGAAGTCTTCTTCATCTGTGACTAGGTAGTCATGGCTGGTATTTAAGGCGTCTGCCAAGAGGTCGTAGGTCTTTCTATACCTTGGCTTGGATATGCCTAATTCATAACGGGATATGGTTTTTAGGGATACATTTACCTTCTCAGCTAGTTCTCCCTGGGTCATTTTTTTTTCTTCTCTTAAACTTTTTAATTTGCTTGCGAAACTCATAACTCTCCTCGTTTTTTATTTTCCTATTGGATAAAATGTCTTGACAAAAGACATTTAGTGTCTTATAATTAAGTCACAGTCACTTATTGTCTTAATTATACATTAAGAGTCCAGAATAATCAAGATGTTTTACAAAATCTTTTACCTCAAGGAGTACGAAATGAAGAGAATTATCCTACATTCAGATATGAATGCCTGCTACGCATCAATAGAGGCCAAGCTAAACCCAGACCTTAAGGGCAAGGCCATGGCTGTGGCTGGCAATCCTAAAAATAGAAATGGAATCATCCTTGCCAAAAGCCAGGAGGCTAAGGAGATGGGAGTGGCAACTGGCATGCCAATTTGGGAGGCTATGACCCATTGCAGAGACCTAATATTAGTTTCTCCCCACTATGACCAGTACCTTAAGCATTCAAAGATGGCTAAGAAAATCTACTACGATTACACCAACCAAGTCGAGTCTTTCGGACTCGATGAATGTTTTCTAGATGTGTCTGGTTCTACCAAACTTTTTGGGTCTGGTTTGGACATTGCCAAGGAAATTTCAAGGCGTATGAAGGAAGAAGTTGGGCTTACAGTGTCCATCGGTCTTTCCTTTTGCAAGGTTTTTGCCAAACTAGGCTCTGATATGAAAAAACCAGACGCCATCACTGTCATTGATGAGAAAAATTGGAAAGATAAAGTCTGGCCCCAAAATATTAAGGCTATGGTTGGCATAGGCAGGGCAACCAAGGCAAAACTAAACCACATCGGTATCTACACCCTAGGAGACCTTGCCAAAAGTCCAGTTAGCCTTATACAAAACCTCCTCGGTATAAACGGGGTCTATCTTTGGACCTATGCCAATGGTGAAGATATACGTCCAGTCGTTGATATAGGTCACGAGGACATAATAAAGACTATCGGCAACTCCTCCACTTGCAGGAAGGACCTTTTAAATAACGGCGAAGTCAAAAACGTCATCCAAGAGTTGAGTTTTTCTGTATCAAGAAGACTTAGGGAAGCAGGACTTGAAGCCAACGGTGTTGAAATTTTCGTAAGAGATTCTGATTTATTTTCTCAACATTTTACTGACGACTTAAAACTTGCCAGCCAATCTTCAATCACCCTAGCTGATGCTGGCTTCAAACTATTTTGCAAAAAATACGACTGGCCCCTTCCTGTCAGAGCTATCGGCATCAGGGCAACCCAACTCAGACCTCTAGGCTCTGGAAGCCAACTTGATATCTTCACCGAATGCGACAAGTATTTCAAAGAAGAATCTTGCGACAAGGCCCTTTATGAAATCAGAAAAAAATATGGCAAGGATGCTATTTCCTTTGCCGCCCTCAAAAGAGATATAAAGCTTCCAAAGGAGCTCAACGAAATCATAACACTTCCCAACAGGCACTATAATTCCTGATAAATTTATAAGGTTATTGGGTATAAATACGGGTAGAAATGATATTGAATTTTTAAATATAGGAGAAAATAATGACAGAAAAAATATTAACCTTGCTAAAAGAATTTTTAAAAAACAACAATATTGAGGACCTAGACATAGGTGAAATCATGAAATCTTTGTCAGTAGACGCTATAATGTCCATGATTTCAGGAAATGATGAGTATGTAGTCAAAAAAAGTGGCAACCTCGAAAAATTCAACGCAGATAAGCTTTCTAGATCAATAAAAAACGCTGCAGACATGGCAGGTATGCAATTAAATAGCTCTGATATTGCAATCATCCTAAAAGATGTGGCAGACAAATTATTTCATGGCGACAAAAAAAGACTTACAAGAACTAATGAAGTCAGAAATATAGTCATAGACACTCTATCAAACGAAGGCTTCTCAAAGATTCGTGACGCCTACGAAGCCTACGCCCAGAGTCAAAACTAATGTTAATTAAAATAATCTGCGTAGGAAAAATTAAGGAAAAATTCTACAAAGAAGCCTTGGCCGAATACGAAAAAAGGATGACCTCCTACAACAAGGTTGAAATCATAGAAGTCGCTGACGAGAAAGCTCCTGAAACCTTGTCAGAAAAAGAAATCGACCAAGTAAAAAGCGCTGAAGGCGAAAGAATTTTGTCTAAAATCAAAGAAGATTCCTTTGTAGTAACCTTGGAAATCGGTGGCAAGGCCCTAGACTCAATCAAATTTGCAAGGCTCATCCAAGATGAAATGCTAGATGGCTTTGGGAGAGACATGGTTTTTGTAATCGGAGGGTCAAACGGTCTTGGCGAAAATGTCCTAAAAAGATCTAATTACAGGCTATCCTTTGGTAAAATGACCTACCCCCACCAACTGATGAGAGTCATCCTAATGGAACAAATATATAGGGCTTACAGGATAATAAACAAGGAACCCTACCATAAGTAAATTTATTATTAAATGATATAGAAATGTCTCTTCGTTCATCCTGGTCCCACAGCTATAAGATCCCTCGTCAGTTCGCTACGCTCACTGTGGTCTCCTCTAGCCGACGGGCTGTATTCCCATTAGGGACGGCGCTGAGTGTTTCCCAACTCCCGAGTGCCGTCTCGAATCCTACGAAAGTAGGTGAGAGACCTTATGAATTAAGGAGAAGAACATTCGAAGCGTTCTTTCGATAAAACAACATCAGGAGAAATTATGTACCATTTTGTTTACATACTTACAACAAAATATAACAAAAGATTCTACACCGGCTATACAAACAACCTTATAAGACGTACATACGAACACAAAAATCACTTAGACAAGGGGAGTTTTACAGATAAGTACAATATAACCAAACTAGTCTACTACGAAATATTTGAAGACTACGAATACGCTAGAACGAGAGAGGATCAAATAAAAGACTACAGAAGAGAAAAAAAGATAAACTTAATAAACAAAATGAATCCAGATTGGGATGATCTTTATTATAAGATGATATAGAAGATTGCTTCGTTTATCCGTATCCCACAGCGATAAGGTCCCTCGTCAGTCGCTACGCTCCTTCTGTCGGGACGGCGCAGAGTTTCGAAACTCCCACAACGCCATCTCGAACGTCACCGAAGGTGGAGGAGAGATCTTATAAATTCGGGAAAAGAACATTCGAAGAAACATATTATCCTAAATCGATGAGATCCCTCGTCAGTTCGCTACGCTCACTGTGGTCTCCTCTAGCCGACGGGCTGTATTCCCATTAGGGACGGCGCTGAGTATTTCCCAACTCCCAAGTGCCGTCTCGAATCCTACCGCAGGTAGGTGAGAGACCTCCATCGTTCTCTATATCAAGGGTTCCGTTTATACATCGTTATTATTCCAAGCCTTTATAATTTACCAAAAAATTTCCGATGAAAAAGTGAACCTCATCTAGAGAAACCGATGGAGACCTCTCGTCGCTTTGCTCCTCGAGGTGGGTGTATCTTTACCCAAACTATTACTCTAAATATTATCATAAAATCTATACAATAAACAATATAACTTATCCGAATTCTTAGCAAACCCCAACCAAAAACCCCAGCCTGCTCTTATTTTTCGAGCCTTGACTGGGGTTTATCTTTTTTTATTAAATTTCTCTGGTGAAATCTTCTATTCTTACAAAAACTGGCATGCCTTTTTCATATACTTGCTTAACTTCCCCTGCTATTAGTGGGAGTGCGTAGGCTTGAATTTTTTTCTCTAGAGTTTTCTTATCAGTTAGCCATTCTTGTGGGATTTTCATTTCCCTGTTGGCAATTTCTTCTGGAGCGACTTCTGTATAATAAACTTCGTAAGCTTCGCCCTCTTTTCTCCTTAGGACTGGCACCAGGTTAGTCCTTGTTGTCCCAAGCTCTACAGCCTTATAGCCAAGCTTGTAAGCTTCCCTAGAGTCAGTTTCTGAAATCAAGGTATTTGATCTTTGGACAATATTTAATTCAACTGCCCTAGACTTGATTTTAAGCCTATCTCTAACAAGATCAGCGAGTCTTTGACCAACACCGGAAACAATTGGATGATTAAAGCCGTCCTTGGTATTAGTGAAGACTTCTTCAGACAAAATCCCGTCTACATCCCTAAAGCCCTCAGCTATAGCCACAAGTAAATTTTTCTCAGTCTTTAACGCATCTTTTATATCTCCCAAAAGCTCATCTATACTCATTTCGTCCTCTGGTATATACAAAAGATTTACCAAGTCCTTGTGGTAGTTGTAATTAGAAATCAAACTTGATGCAGCAAGCCAACCTGCGTGACGACCCATAATTTCAACGAAAGTTACGCTCTCAAGGTCATAAATATCCACATCACACCTTAAGCTCCTCAAGGTTGATGCTATATATTTAGCAGCAGACCCAAAACCTGGAGAGTGATCCATGCCTTCAAGATCGTTGTCGATGGTTTTTGGACAACCGATTACATTTATGCCATCAATTTTTTTGTAAGCTATGTAAGCATTTAGTTTTTTAACTGTATCCATGGAATCATTGCCACCAATATAGACAAAAAGTCCAATGTCGTTTTTCTTAAGGACATTAAAAATCTTCTCATAAACCGGGCTATCGAGGTCATCATTAAGCTTAAACCTACAAGAACCAAGTATAGAAGCAGGTCTTGCCTTGAGTTTTTTGGCCATATTTTCCTTTGTGAAAACCTCAGCGTCCACAAGTCTAATGTGCTCGTTTATAATTCCCTCGATACCATTCATTGAAACAAAAATTTTCTCAAAATCATTATCAATACCACTATCAATGACACCTGCCAAAGATGAGTTGATAACAGAAGTTGGCCCACCTGATTGAGCTACGATTAGATTCATTTATTCTCCTTATTCAATACATATTTTTCTAGATAATAAGCAATTCCATCTTCGTTATTTGTCTTTGTCACAAAGTCAGCTACATTTTTGACCGGCTCTACTGCATTGCCCATGGCAACTCCTGTGCCAGCCACCTCAAACATAGACATATCGTTCATTTCATCGCCAAAAACTATAGTGTCTTTAATATCGATGCCAAAAATTTTACAAGCTTCGATGATTGAAGAGCCCTTAGAAAGTCCCTTAGGCATCACCTCATAAAAAAACCTAGTAGACTTAACCTGCTCAGTCCTATCACCAAACTTTTCCCTAATCTTTGCACAAGGTTCATCAATCTTGTCAGGATCCTGGGCAAAAAGAAGTTTGTTTGGGGCAAAATCTAGGCTATCCCTAATATCCCCAACTCCCCTAACTTCCATCTTAAGCATGACACCCTCACGACTAGAATAAAAATTTTCCGCATCATCAGTAAAAATCACATCCCTATGAGGCGCTATGAGAACGAGGTCCAAAGACTTTGAAAGTTCGAGAATTTCCTTAGCAAGTTCAAAATCCATAGGATGGTTAGCAAGGATTTTCTCAGCCTTAAAATCATAAAGCTGGCCCCCGTTGTAGGAAGAAAGAATCCCTCCAAACTCATCAAAAGCCAAAGCCTTCGCCTGCTCCCTTAGTCCATAGGTAGGTCTGCCAGAGACAATCATCACCTCGTGACCTATCTTACTAGCAGCAATCAAAGCTTCACGAGTCCTAGCTGTAATCACCCCCTCGCTATTAACCAAAGTTCCATCAACATCAACTGCAATTAGTTTTTTCATACAACTCCTAACTTATTCTTAAAATTAAGACCTTACTTAATCCTAAAAAGCTCGTCCCCAAAATTAACAAGGCCAGACTTAAGAACATCAACCTTCTTAATAACTGGATTAGTAATAACAACAGGAGATTGGATATTCTTGCCACAAGACTTAATCTTATCAAGATCAAACTCAAGTAGCAAATCACCAACCTTCACCTCATCGCCAACTTTTTTGTAAGCCTTAAAACCATCTCCATCCATATCCACAGTATCAATGCCAATATGGATTAAAACTTGAAGACCAGAAGGATTTTTTATAGCCATTCCATGCTTGCCATTAGCCACAATAGTAACCTTGCCAGAGCAAGGTGCGTAAACCTTAGAGTCTGAAGGAACCATCAAAACTCCAGCCCCAACTATAGACTTGGAAAAAATAGGGTCTACACACTCAGTAATATCCAAAACCTCGCCCGTCATAGGTGCAAAAAACAATTTATCATCAAAATCAACCATAAAATCCTCTTTCTAAGTCAAAATATATAAAAGGGCAAAACCCTTATTCTTAATATGTAAAGTCTAGGATTAAACTCCTAGTCATACTATACCACAAAACGGCAAAATAGTTTTATCCGAGATGTCTTTTTTCTCACTCGCTCTCACTCTTTTATCGCTACATCTTTCAAATTATTTAATAATTAAAACAACTCGCAACAAAAAAATTTCCCACCAAAAAATCCGGCCTTGTTGCCGGATTTTCTTTTTTTATTTTAATTCTTCGCCACTAAAAGCGTCTATCAAATCATCTTTTACCCTATTCGCTTTTTCTTTGGCATCTTTAACAGTTTCTTGGACTTCTTTTTTGTTTTTTACCACTAAATATGCACCAGCGCCAACCATGAATGCTGCTTTTGCTAGTCTAGATATGATATTTGGTTTATTTTTGTATTTTTTATTAAACATTTTCCCTTCTTTCTCTAAAAGTGTCCAATAAGTATATACCCAATTTTAGTCTTCTCTAACAAGTGGCATTGACATACATCTTGGGCCACCTCTGCCTACTGTTAGGTTTGAAGAATCAAGTTTTAAAACTTCGTAGCCTTCTTTTTCCAAAACATCGTTTGTAACATTGTTTCTGTCATATACTACTACCTTACCCGGTGCAATGGCGAGTGTGTTAGACCCATCTGTCCACTGTTCACGAAGAGCTGCGATTGGATCTCCACCACCACATGGGATAAGTTTTACGTGATCAAGGCCAAGGGCATCCTTGAGTAGGTCTTGGAGACTCTTGTCTAATTGCTCAGATATTACTTCCCCGTCTCTTGCAGTGAAACTATAGGCGTGGAAGGTGCTCATGATGCCTGGATGATATGTAAAGGCATCGTGGTCGATTTGTGTAAATACAGTATCAAGGTGCATATAGGCTCTCTCAACCGGAATATTTACTGCAAGTACTTGCTTAACTTCATTATCGTCAGCAAGAATTAGGTTTGTTGCAAGCTTTTTGATCGCATCAAGCTCAGTTCTTTGGCTAATACCAACCATAACAAGGTTTTTATTGATATTTAAAATATCCCCACCTTCGATAGAATGGCCAGAAGTTCTTCCATAGAAGTCTCTAGTACCACCAAATTCCTTGTGATATTTGAAAATATAGTCAGCATAAATTGTTTCCCTACGTCTGGTCCTGGTGTGCATACAATTGATAGAAACGCCATTGGCTATAGAAGAGAATGGGTCTCTGGTGAAATATAGGTTTGGCATTGGATAGATGGCAGTGTAAGCCTCGTTACTAACAATCTTGTCAATATTTTTGAAGCCACCAATTTCCTTAAGGGTGATGCCTGACATAGTTTTTTCAACAAAGGCCTTAGTATCCTTAATAGACTTAAGAAAGGCTTCACTCTCCTTGTATAGGTTTTCGTTTTTAATGTTTGCTTCCTCTAGGTATTGGTTTAAAAATTTCTCACGAAGACCTTCGTTATCATCTAAGGTCTCAGTCATGAGGTCTTCAAGATAAACAACCTCTGCTCCATTATCCCTAAGAATTTTGGCAAAGGCATCATGCTCTGCCTGCGCCTTGGCAAGGTCTGGAATGTCATCAAACAAAAGTTCTTCAAGCAAAAAAGGTGTAAGGTTTAAAAGTTCCTCGCCCGGCCTATGAAGCATAACTTTTTTTAGTGTCTTGATTTCATTGTTAACGTTTACTTTTCCCATTTTCATCTCCTAAAGTAATTTTTTTAAAAAAAGGACTAGTGTTGGTATATCCACCAACAAAAGTCCTTATTATCAACCGATCACCTGACCAGTATCTTTAGATTTCGTTTTCCTGATATAATTATAACACTAAACTGCAAACATTGCAACAAATATTACGAATAAAGTCAAAGTTTTATATAAAAAGCTAACTTTCTCTCCAGGATAGGAGCAGTTAATTTTTACCTTAAAAATTTTACAACCGCCAATATCTGATTAAAAAAAGATTTTTAACAAAATTATTTTCTTAATCCCCAATATTATGTTATAATATTGTATTATCAAGAAAGGATTTATATGGATTATTTTTTTAGGACCACACCTGACGCCGGGTTCACTTTTAATATGCACTTGGTGCGTTTAGGTTTAATATTATTTTTATTTATCGTTTATAAATTTAGACAGAAAGCTTGGCTATTAAAGACCTTGCTAGTGGCTAGTATTTGCTTGCAAGGCGTTTTGTATTGGTGGTACACCCTTGACCATAATATTTTGATTATGGAAGGCCTTCCTCTTTACCATTGCAGGATAGCAGGTATATGCTTGCCCCTATCTTTCTTTTTGAAAAGAGAAAAGGCAAGAACATTTTTTGCCGACCTTGCCTTGGTGGGCACCCTCGTCGCCTTTGCAGTGCCAGACCCATCTAACTATGCTTGGCCACATGTAACTAACGCAACCTACATCCTAAACCACTACGTCCTCATGGCGTGTGGTTTGCTAGTAACTGTAAATTATAAAAAATCTTTACCAGTTAAGGATATAGCCATTAATTGCTTTGTCATCAACCTTATAATTTTCATTGTGGATTTAACTTTAAATGCCAACTATGGCTACCTAACAAAGGTGCCAATAGAATTTTTCGCTGGCTTTCCAGCTATCATAGTATTCATAGCCATGACCCTGCTAATGATCCTATCCCTAAGTCTTGTAGAAAAATTAAAAACCAGGCTCGGGACAAAAAAGTAGGTCCTCCTATATATAACTAGCCGGCTAAAAAAATATAGAAAGGAGAAAGAGGCTACTTTCTATTAGAAGATAATTTCACTTTAAAATCAAATAAAATTGCTCTAGCATCGGTCTAGAGCTTTTTTTATAGGAAAATTGAGATTAATAAAGGTTAATTTTCTTCTACTTGCTCACTTTGATATTTGCTAGCGATAAAGAAAAGTCAGTAAGTTTTGCCTCAAAATGACATATGGATATTGTAGAATTAATATCACAACTCGGTTTCCCTATCGTAATGAACCTTATCTTGATTGTTCAAATCAACGGTAAGCTTGATGAGATATTGAGGGAAATCAAAAAATAGGAGGAATATGACACAAGAAAAAATGATTGATTTTGCCCTCTCCAAAGTGGGGAGGGTGGCCTATTCCATGGCCTACCCTCAAAGACTAGGACCAGCCTTTTATGACTGCTCATCCTTCGTCTACTATTCGTTAATAGCTGGAGCCTACCTTCCAAAAGGCACAGCAATCGGCAACACCGAAAGCCTATATAAGCTAAAAGGCAAGGCTTTAATCGAAATATACACCTACGCAGAAGTCAGACGAGGAGACATCTTCATCAGAGGTATCCAAGGAAAATCACAAGGAGCAGGAGGACACACAGGGATTTTCCTCGCCAAAGACAGGATTATCCATTGTTCCTACAAGGCAAACGGAGTAACCATCACCACCATGCAAAACGGACTAAGATCTGTCCTCGACCTAAAAAGGTCACCAAGGGAAAGATACTTTAGACCAGTCACAAAGCCACATCAAAAAGCCCAGCAAATCATAGACTCAATTGGTATAGCTATCATAAAAGTCGCCACAAACGTAAGAACAGCCCCAACAATCCAAGCCCCCATAGTAGCCTGCTACTACCCAGGCGAAAGAGTCTACTACGACCAATTAATCGAAAACGAAAACTACACCTGGGCATCCTATATAGGAAGAGCAAGTGGGGAAAGAAGGTATGTGGCAATAGCAAAAGGAGCCAACTAGGCTCCTTTTTTCATGCCCAAAAACAGAAAAATAACAAAGATTTTAGAATAAATCAGACAAACAAAAATAACTTAGCTATATATTGATAAATAAAAAATAAGCGGGATGTAAATCTTATCTTAAGATTCCATTCCGCTTATTTTTTTATAAGTTACTCAACCTTTTAAGTTATAGGCTTATTTTATTTTATGCTTTTTCCTAAAATCCTAGATAAAACCTAGCAAATAAGGCAGCTGCAATAGCACCCACATATGGGGCAATACCCGGAATTGTTAGACCATATTGCCAGTCATTATCTGTTTTGTTTTTGATTGGTAGGAGGCTATAAGCAAGTCTTGGACCTAGGTCTCTGGCAGGATTCATAGCAAATCCTGTAGGACCACCCAATGCCATACCAATTGCCCATACTAATAAACCAACACCTATTGGCACAAAATCTGGTTGGTTTTTAACAAGACCTAATATTGATGATAAGAAAATAAAGGTTGCAAAAAACTCTACAAAGAAGTTTCTAGGAAGGTTTCTAAATATAGGGTTTGTTGAAAATATATTTCTTACCTTTACTGGGTCAATGTCTAGGGATGAATCAAATTGATCTTTGTATAGGACATAGCAAATCAAAGCTCCGACACATGCTCCCAAACATTCAACTATAACATATGGTATAAAGTAAGCCCATGGGATAAGACCTAGGATAGCTTGGCATAATGCCATAGCTGGGTTAATGCATACATCCCCAAAAACTACTAAAACTATAGTAATACCAAATCCCCATGTTGTGATGGCGAACAAGTGGCCTGAACCCTGGTATTTAGCCTTATTAAGTACCTCATCACAGTGAACACCAACACCAAATATAATCATAAGTGCAGTTCCTAAGAACTCTGCTATTAATTTTGAAATCATATACTCTCCTTAGCTCTTATTCTTCAACAACTACGCCCAAACCATCAGGAATAACAACTACCTTAGCATCTTTTCCCATTATATCAAAAGCTAATTTCAAAGCGTCATCCATAGTTCTAGCAAGTTGCATGTGCAAGTCAGTAACAAGTTTTTCATCTACTTGGTCAGATACCAATATTACATGATAGTGGGAAAGGATACGGGCAAAAATTTGAGAAGTCCATTGGTCTGGCACAGTTTCTAGTCTTGGAGTGTTAATAGCCATATCTTCAAATTCTTTAGCTTCTTTCACATCAGCAATATTGTGATAGAAACCTTCACCACCGTGGCCATCACCACAAGCACAACAGCTTATGATAACTCCACCTTCTTTAACAGTTGCTTCAGCAGCTGTCATACCCTTTACAGCT
The DNA here is from genome assembly GCF_000758765.1 of Anaerococcus lactolyticus S7-1-13. Lineage (NCBI taxonomy): Bacteria > Bacillati > Bacillota > Tissierellia > Tissierellales > Peptoniphilaceae > Anaerococcus > Anaerococcus lactolyticus. The sequence goes on along the minus strand of NZ_JRMW01000031.1, from coordinate 2,862 downwards.
TGGTAAATATTTTGATCAAGAGGAGCACCACCATTTGTTGTAATAGCAATATCACAGTCAATCTTCTTAACGCTAGCAAGTTCTCTTACAAAATCACAACCCACCTTGTGAGCATCTTCCATATCGCCCGCAAAAGAACCGATGATTTCGTGCTTACCATTCAATACAACATTGATGATAAAGGCAAGATTTGCTTTTCTTGCTGCATAAACCATATCTTCATGGATTAAATTATGGTTTAGATTGCCAGTTCTTGAATGCTTATCATCTATAAATTCACCACTGTGGTTGGCCATGATTGTTTTATAAGAAGCGACCCCTGGCAAAACTGATTTTCTACCACCAGAAAATCCTGCGAAAAAGTGAGCTTCAATAAATCCTTCAGCAATCAACAAATCACATTCTGCAGCGATTTTATTAATTATGCAAGCTCCACCACTTGGAAGGGTGCCAATTTCTTTCATTGAACTGTCATCTGTGGATACGTGCATTACAATTTCTTCGTTGTCTACAATCTCTTGACCGTATTTATTTATTAATTCTTCCCTAGTTGATGGACGGTGGAAACCTGTTGCCACTAGAATACGGATGCGAGCATCAGGGTTAGCACTGCGAATCCTTCTTAGCAAAATAGGTGTAATAATTTTTGAAGGGACAGGACGAGTATGGTCTGAACTAATAATTACTATATCCTTTTTACCTACTACAAGTTCCTCGAGACTCTTTTGTCCGATTGGATTATCTAGAGAATCTTCAACCAAATCTTCTTGAGACTTACTAGCCACATAGTGAGTTTGTTTTCCTTCTAGTTTTCCTGCAAAGTTTTTATCTTCTAATACGACCTCCATACTTGTATGATCGTAAGGTACATTGATTTTAAACATTATAACATCTCCTATCATATTAATAATTATTCAACGGATAGATTATAACTTATTTTTTTACCAATATCAAGCTAATTTTTATTATTATTTGTAAGTAAAAGTGAATAAATTTCTAGACTCCTATGAATTTCAAAGTGTAAAACGTTTTTTGTAAATAAGGGATTTATGACTCATTCCATAATAAATATGTTTTATATTCATTTGATTATATATACAAAATTAAGACTGTGCATTAATATACAAAAATCCATCGAAATTTAGATACAATAATCCATAAACCAGCATCAATAAAAAATCTCCAAAAAAATATATAGATTAAGAAATGACTATAATAAGAGTGAAAACGAAAAATATTTAGCTATAGCTTAAAAAATCACCTAGGATGGTTTTAGGTAAAAATATTTTCCTGGCTAATGTTAAGTATAATTATAAACTTTGAGATTAACTTCTATCACTTGCACAAGAGATATATTTTCCCCTACCTTCTTTGCCCAACTTGCTTAAGAGGACAAAAAAACTCAAGGCATCACACCTTGAGTTTTTTCTTGGAAATATGATTGAATTATTTTTCTTCTTTGTCTTCTTTTTTTCTTGTCACAAATAGGCCTGCAATTGCAGTTCCTACCACTCCGAATAGGCCGCCAACTTCACTAACGCCAGTCTTTACATTTCTAGCGCCTTTATTGTCTTTCCTATTTCTCAATGGAGCTTCTCCCTCTGACTTAGATTTGTGAGGAACCATTACCGAACCTTTTTCAGCCTTAACAACTAGGTTCCTGTATGGAAGACTTGTCATCAAGCCATTGTCAAATGTTAAAACTACATTACCCTTATCGTCAAATTCTACCTTCTTGATATTTGGGTTAGCCTTCTTAATCTTATCCAATAGGCTCTTCTTTTCAGCCTCGGTCAACTTATCCAAATCCTTAACCTTGACCTTATCCTTAGGTATAACTACCTTAACATCCTCTGCTTTGCTTAAGACATCCTTAGCTGGAATCTTAGTTTTAGAACCGTCTTGGTTAGTGATCTCAACATTACCCTTATCATCAACTTCGACATCTTTAATGCCTGGATTCTTTTCTTTAATCCTATCGGCAATTTCCTTCTTCTCAGCGTCAGTAAGCTTATCTTTATCCTTTACTTCTACCTTGTCTATTGGTTGGATTGTATTTTTACTTTCCGCTTCTTTTAGGACATCTCCTGCAGGAATATTGGTCTTTGTGCCGTCTTTTTTGGTAACTGTTACATTACCCTTATCATCAACTTCGACACCTGTGATGCCTGGGTTCTTTTCCTTGATCCTATCGGCAATTTCTTTCTTCTCAGCGTCAGTAAGCTTATCTTTATCCTTTACTTCTACCTTGTCAATAGGTTTAAGAGAACTATCCTCATCAGCATCGCCACTGTCACCAGAACCAGAACCATCACTAATAGGTGGGATTACAGGACCAGTAGAGCCACCAGTAGAGCCACCTGTTCCAGTTGTAGCTTTTTCTTTAACTACATCTGATGCTGGAATTGTTGTTTCTTTTCCATCTTTTGTTACGACTACTGTACCATCAGCTTTAACTTCGATTTGATCGTCTGTTAATCCAGGGTTTGCTGTCTTAACTGCTTCTTTTACTTTTGTTTTTTCATCATCAGTTAATTGTGATTTGTTTGCTACTTCTGTAATTGCTGGTGCTTTTACATCTTTTGATACAGTTTTGTCTTTACCAATTGTCTTTGGTTGTTCGCCGTCTTTTGTAACTGTTACATTACCTTCTTTGTCTACTGCGATTTGATCGTCTTTTAGACCTGGGTTTGCATCTTTAACAGCTTTTTTGATTGCAGCTTTTTCTTCTGGTGTTAGGCTAGATGAATCTTTGACCACTACTCTTGCAGGGTCATTTAGACCTGTTTCTTTAGTTTTGTCTGACACTTTCACTGTTGATGGAGTGCCATCTTTTGGTGTTATTGTGATTTCAGAATCTTT
>NZ_JRMW01000030.1:0-12701 GCF_000758765.1 Anaerococcus lactolyticus S7-1-13 | reverse complement strand
AATAAGGCACAAGTATAATGTTAGGGTGTGTAGAAACCAAAAATAAGATAAGGAGGATTATGAATTAATAAGTTATGGAAAAGAAAAATATAAACAATGGTTTCTTAGGCAAGATAATGTTATTAATAGTAGCGATTCTTTGGGGCTCTTCTTTAACGGTAGTTAAATTAGCATCCGACACCTTTAGACCTAACATGATCCTTGCTATAAGATTTACTGTATCAGCTATAATTTTATCAATAATATTTTGGAAAAAACTAAAGGCTATGACCAAACACGACATCAAAAATGGTTTATTAATAGGAGTGTTTTTGTTTATGGCGTACTCTATCCAAACAATTGGTGTAGGATATACAGACCCAGGAAGGTCTGCATTTTTATCTGCATCTTATTGCGTAATCGTACCATTTTTGGCATGGTTTGCCCTTAGTAAAAAACCTGATAGGTTTAATATCATTGCAGCAGTCTTTACAATTGCAGGCATATACTTTGTATCCATGGCAGGTGGAAAGGGAGGTTCGGTTTTTGACCAAGGAAGAGAAGCCATAATTGGTGATGGACTTGCCCTATTAGCAGGACTTTTGTTCGCGGCCCACATAGTAGCAGTCACAAAATTATCTGAGGGCAAGGACCCAATCCTTATGACCATCCTACAATTCACAATGGCAGCAATCTTATCAATCATAGTGACCCTTGTATTTGAAGATAATTCTGGAACAGTTTTATCTAAAGATGGAATTTTTGGAGTAGGATATTTAGCAATAATGTGTACAACAATAGCAATCCTCTTCCAAAATATCGGACAAAAATATGCATCAGCATCTTCAGCTGCCATAATCCTGGCTACCGAATCTATTTTTGGCATCATAATTCCAGTATTTATGGGAATCGAGTCATTAACAACAAATAAGCTCATAGGTTTTTCCCTAATCTTTATAGCTATAATAGTATCTGAAACAAAGTTGAGTTTTCTAGGTTTTAGATCAAGTAAAGAAGGGATAGCTTAGAAATTAAAAATAAAACTTAAGAAGAAATTAAACATAAAAAAATCTCGGGAATATTGATATCCTTAAATTAGATTTTAGGTCTAACTTTTTTGAGGACAATTCATCTTCCCGGGATTTTTTAATTTAAAACCACCTCTTCTTGTGTAAATCTTTGTTAATATATTGATTTATGAAAAAAATTAAAATTATTTTTTGCATATTATACTAATAAAAGAATAGAACGAGTTAAAAAATAAAAAATAATGATAAGGCTTTTCCTAGTTAGCATAAAGAGGTTTAGCGCTATACAGTATTGTCAAATGTGAAAGAAGATACAAAAGTTTTTAACATATTCCTTGAAATAATGATAGATGTTTGAATAAATATAAAACCAAATAAAAATAAATACGAAAATAATCCTTGACAAACTCACATCATCATAATAAAATAATAAACTATAAAAGCTAAACAAAATTTTAGGGGGAAAAAATGAAAATGAAAAGAATTTTCTCTTCCATGATGGCCCTTGGCCTTGCAGCAACCCTTGTTGCTTGTGGTGGAGATGAAGCTAAGAAAGATGATGCTGCTGATAAGAAAGAAGATCAAGCAGCTGATAAAGCAGACGATAAAAAAGAAGATTCTAAAGAGGGGCAAGAACTTTCAGATGATGATAAAAAAGCCTTAGACTCTTTCGAAAAACAAACTGCAGATGACACTCTTGTAATTGGTACATCTGAAATGAGTGGAGACTTCTACCCAGGTTGGTCTAACAACTCTTACGATGTTAAGGTTAGAAAACTAATCGGTATCTATGGCAATAACTCATATGATACTCTTGTTCAAGATGAGGCTGGTCAATGGCAATACAACTCTGCATGTCTAGACAAAGAGCCAGAAACAGTTAAAAATGCTGATGGATCAGAAACAACTACTTTCACACTCAAAAAAGATTTGAAATGGTCAGATGGTTCACCAGTAACCTCTGATAACTACCTATTTAGTGCACTTTTCCATTCTTATCCTTCTTACCAATTGGTAACAGGATCAACTAATATAGGTTCAAACTCATTAAAGGGTTATGAAGCTTACAAGAATGGTGACAAGGATGTATTTGAAGGTCTACAAAAAGTTGACGATCAAACATTCAAGGTAACTGTAGATGCTTCCTTCCTACCATACTTTGAGGAAGAATACCTAAAGGTAATAAGCCCATTTCCAACCCAAGCTATTTCTGAAAATCTAGCTGTTGCACCAGAAGGAAACAAGATTATAGCTAAAGATGGCTACAAACCAACAGATGCAGAAAAACAAGAATACGTTAAAAACATCGATGCTCAAATAGCTAAATCAAAAGAAGACTTTGATGAAAACAATCCAGCACCAAAAGAAGATGCAAAAGATGAAGAAAAGAAAGCATATGAAGAAGCTAAAAAAGCTCAAGATGCTAAAGTAGCTGAACTTGAAGGCCGTAAAAAAGGCGATGTTGATGCAACAAGCATGCTAATAGAAGAGGCTATGCAAAAAGAATTCAACGAATATAGGACAGCACCAAAGATTTCTGCAGGTCCATACAAGTTTGATTCATTTGAAAACAACATGGCAAAACTAAGCCTAAATGAATATTACCAAGGTAACTTCAAAGGTGATAAGGCTACTATTCCACACGTAATAGTACAAACAGTTAACAGCAAAATCGCAATCAACCTACTAGAAAATGGCGACATCGATATTTGGGATTCTGAAGCAGAAGGTGCTCTAATTGATCAAATGAGAGCCGCAGCAGACGAAGGTAAAATCGGTGGCTACAACACCTTTGAAAGAAATGGTTATGGTAACGTAACATTTATCACCGACAGGGGAGCTACAAAATATAAAGAAGTAAGACAAGCTATAGCTCACTTGATGGATAGGAACTCTTTCGTACAATCATTCGCAGGTGGATATGGTGTAGTAACCAACGGTATGTATGGTACAAGCCAATGGATGTATAAGGAAAGAGGAGCTGACCTAGAAGCTAGCCCAGAATTCAACAAATACACCCTAAACCTAGACGAAGCAAACAAATTGCTAGACAAAACACCATACAAATTCGAAAAAGATGGTAAAACTCCATGGGATAAGAAAAAAGCTGATGAAGAATATGCTAAGAACCCAGATGGATTTGATTACTATAGATACGATGAAAAAGGAAAGAAACTTCAAGTTAACCAATATGGTTCTGATGAATCTCCAATCACAACTCTAATTTCAAACCAAGTACCAGCTAACGCTAAACAAGTAGGTATGGAATACAACGTAACAGCAGGTTCATTTGCAACACTCCTTGATCTTTACTACTATCCAAAGGATGATGCTGAATATACAGCCTTCAACATGGGCTTAGGATTTGAATCACCATACGATCCATGGTATCAATATTCTTCTAAGGGTCCAGATAACCACACAAAGACAAACGACCCTAAGGCAGATGAAATCACAGAAAAATTACGTAGAACCGACCCTAAAAATAAGGAAGGCTACTTAGACGCTTGGGAAGAATTCCAAAAATGGTACAACGACTACCTACCAGAAATTCCTCTATACTCTAACCAATACCACACAGGTTACTCAAAGAGGGTTAAAGGCTTTGACGTTAATACACCAGTTTGGGAATCACATGACCAAATCAACGCTATAAGAATAGAGAAATAAATACCCTAACTAAATTAAGTACACAACGAAGCAAGGATTTATCCTTGCTTTTGTTGTGGGAAAATCTAAGCTAAACATGCATACTATTCAAGAAGCATGCATTATAAAAATCTACAAAAAATAAGTTTACTTATAGACTTTGCAAGAAATATTTTATTTAACTACAAATCTGAAAGCCTTATAAGCAAATTTGAAAAAAATTACATAAAATTTTACAAAATAGCTTGAAAACTTGTGGAAATTTTAGAATATTTATGCACGAAACTGAAAAGCTGACCGGTCTTAAACTTGACAAAGCTGGTTTACTAAGATAAAATATTATACTATAAAAAGTTACTTAATTTTTAGGGGGAAAAAACTTATGAAAATGAAAAGAGTGTTTTCATCACTTATGGCCCTTGGCCTAGCGACAACTTTAGTTGCTTGTGGTGGAGATAAGGCAAAAGATGTCGAAGAAAAAAAAGACGACAAGGCAGCAGAAGCTCCAGCTGATAATAAAGAAGCACCAGCTGATGGCGAAGAAGCAAAAGATGACAAGGCAGAGCTTGACTCTTTTGACAAACAAACTGCTGATGACACCTTAGTAATCGGTGCTGTTCAAGAGTTTAACGGAGACTTCCTACAAGGTTGGACAAACAACTCAATGGACGTTAAGGCTAGAAGATTCCTAGGAATCGAAGGAAATAACGGATACGGTACAGTTGTTCAAGACGAAGGTGGTCAATGGGTTAACAATGCTGCCGTTCTTAAAGAAGATCCACAAGTTGTTAAAAATGCTGATGGATCTGAAACAACAACTTACAAGATTAAAGAAGACCTTAAGTGGTCAGACGGTAAACCAGTTACAGCTGATGACTACCTATTTGGATCCTTACTTCACACCTATCCATCATACCAATTAGTAACAGGATCAACATCAATCGGTGATGACCCACTAATGGGCTATGAAGCATACAAGAGTGGTAAAAAAGATACTTTTGACGGTCTAAAGAAGATTGATGACTATACTTTCAGCGTAACAGTTGATGCATCATTTCTACCATATTATGAAGAAGCAGCTCTAAAAGCCTTCGGACCATATCCAATGCACGCTGTATCTGACAACCTAGCTGTATCTAAAGAAGGTAACAAGATAGTAGCTAAAGAAGGTTACAAACCAACTGAAGAAGATAAGAAAAAATACATCGAAAATATCGACAATCAAATAGCAAAATCTAAAGAAGATTTCGAAGAAAACAACCCAGCACCAAAAGCTGATGCAAAAGAAGATGAGAAAAAAGCTTACGAAGAAGCTAAAAAAGCTCACGATGAAGATATAGCTAAACTTGAAAAGAGAAAAGAAGGCGATATCGACCCAACAAGCATGCTTATTGAAGATGCTATGATTAAGGAATACAACGAATACAGGATTAAACCAACTGTAACATGTGGGCCTTACAAATTTGATTCATTTGGAAACAACATGATCAAAATGAGCATCAACGAAAACTATGCAGGTAACTTCAGAGGCGAAAAACCATCTATTCCACACGTAATTCTTCAATACGTAAACAAAAAAATAGCAATCGACCTACTTGAAAATGGCGACATCGATATTTGGGAAGCAGAAGGCGAAGGTCCACTAATCGATCAAATGAGAGCTGCAGCAGACGAAGGCAAAATCGGTGGCTACAACACATTTGAAAGAAATGGTTATGGTAACGTAACATTCTTAACAGACAGAGGAGCTACAAAATATAAAGAAGTTAGACAAGCTATCGCTCACCTAATGGATAGAAATAACTTTGTACAATCATTCGCAGGTGGTTACGGTGTTGTAACCAACGGTATGTACGGTACAAGCCAATGGATGTATAAGGAAAGAGGAGCAGATCTTGAAGCAAATCCTAAGTTTAAGAAATATCAATTAAACCTTGATGAAGCTAATAAACTTCTTGATGCGACTCCATACACATTCGAAAAAGATGGAAAGACTCCATGGGATAAGAAAAAAGCTGATGAAGAATTTGCTAAAAACCCAGATGGTTTCGAATATTACAGATATGATAAAGATGGTAAGAAACTTCAAGTTAACCAATACGGTTCAGATGAATCTCCAATCACAACCCTTATCTCAAACCAAGTTCCAGTAAATGCTAAGCAAGTAGGTATGGAATACAACGTAACAGCTGGTTCATTTGCAACCCTACTTGATTACTACACTAACCCAAAAGAAGATGCTGAATATACAGCATTCAACATGGGTACAGGATTTGGTACACCATTCGATCCATGGTACCAATACAACTCAAAAGGATCTGACAACAAGACAAGAACAAATGATCCAAAAGCTGACGAAATCACAGTTAAACTTCGTCAAACAGATCCAAAAGATAAAGAAGGTTACCTAAATAACTGGGAAGAATTCGAAATGTGGTACAACGATTATCTACCAGAAATTCCTCTATACTCTAACCAATACCACACAGGTTATACAAAGAGAGTTAAGGGATTCGATATCAACACACCAGTTTGGGAATCTGAATACCAAATCAATGCTATGAGCTTAGAAAAATAAGAAAATAGATAAGACAAGGCCAGCTGGTCTTGTCTTTTTTTATGAATAATAAAAAAATCGAAGATTATAGTTAGAAGAAATTATCTTTATTAGCGTGGAAGCTTAAAGGGTTTATGTTAAAACTAAAAATGAGTAGTGTCGCAATAGGCACATAAGTAATTGATGTAAAAGTATTAAATTGTGCCTAATTAAATGTGTTAAGCTACCACAAAGATGAAATAAATAGAGTATAATATAAATGTAATTATTAGAAAAATTTAGCAAGTCAAGGAATTACTAATTTAGCTGTTAGCTTTTTTTGAAAAAAATATGACTTACAGTAAATGAAAATTTATGCTAGCTATCCTTATCAATATTTACAAAACTTTATAAATATACAAAAAAACCTAGAAAGAGTCCTTATCATTTGGGAGAAAACAGGATTTTTATAAAGTTTAAGGTTGACAAAAGCACCTAAATATAATACTATTGTAGGTATAAATTATATGATTGAGGACTGGGCCCAAATTTAATTGAAGCGTTGACCAATACATAAAAGCCAGTCCAAATCAAAACAGGAAGGATATATATGTTACGTTATATAGTTAAGAGAATTTTAAACTTAATACCAGTAGCTCTTATAATATCTATCATGCTTTTTGCCTTTTCTAAGGCGATGCCAGGAGATCCTATCCAGGCTATGATCCCTACTACAGGTAGGATGACCAAGGCTCAAAAAGAAGAGATGTATAAGAATTTACAAGCTAGGTATGGCTACGATAAGCCTCTACCAGAACAATATGTTAGATGGCTAGGTAGGACCCTTAAGGGTGACTTTGGCGAGTCTACCAGAGTTAGAAGACCAGTTAAGGAATACCTTTCTGAGCCACTTAAAAATACAATTTATTTAAATATAGGTTCTACAGTAATTTCCTTTGTGCTTTCGGTGCTCATAGGAATCAGGTCGGCTACCCATAAGGGAGGCATTTTCGATAAGACGGCCCAGACTTTGACCCTTGTTGGTCTATCTGTACCGACCTTCTTTATTGGACTTATTTTGATATTCTTCTTTGCCTTTAGGTTAAAGATGTTCCCTGCAAATGGTATGCCAAGGGTTAATGCTTTTGCAGAATGGTTAAAATATCTAACCCTACCTACTTTGACCTTAACTGTAGGATCCCTTGCGTCCCTTTCTAGGTATGTAAGAAATTCTATGTTAGATGCTCTTGACCAAGACTATATCAGAACAGCTAGGTCTAAGGGTTTAAAAGAAAAGACAGTTGTATATTCTCATGCCTTTAGAAATGCTTTAATTCCAGTAGTTACAGCGTTGACATGGGCAGTACTTGGTATGTTCTCAGGTTCTGCTATTACAGAGAGGATTTTTTCCTACAGGGGAATAGGTAATGAGCTTATTACTGCGGTAATGGCGCAAGACTACAATATCATTCTTGCCCTATCAATGTTTTATGCCATCCTTACCCTTTTAGGAAACCTATTGATGGATATAGCTTACGCCCTAGTAGATCCAAGAGTTAAGTTGGAGGCTTAATATGAATAGAAAAATAAATAAACCATTTAAATCTTATCTTAGCTTCCTAAAAACTTATTTTTTAAGAGGGTTTACTTTTGCGACTGGCATGGAAGATGATATCCCAACTCCTAACAATGAAAAGGAACCAAATACAGATGTTCATGCAAATAGTCAAGGTGGACCTGACAAGGAACCAGAAAATGACAAACTAAAAGAAGAAGCTATCATGAGCCCAGGTAAGGTTGCTATTAGAAATTACTTTAGAAACCCTCTTGGTGTTATTGGGCTTGCTATGTTTATAGCTATAGTTCTTGTGATTTTTGTAGGTTCAAAATTATTACCATTTAACCAATATTATTCTCAAGGTAACTTAACAAACGTAGCCCCAGGTGCTGGATATATGAATTATCCAAGTGCAATGGAAAAAGAAGGTGTTGAAAAGATTTCTATAGGTAACACTTTTGCCGTAGGTCTTACAAAAGAAGGCAACATATATTATTGGGGTTCTGATAACGAGGATAAGGTCCTTTCTATGCCTGAAGGAGTTAAAAATAATCTAGAGGGTAAAAAGATAATAGATGTAGCAGCTGGTGATAGACACATTCTTGTTGCTACTGATGATAATAATGTATATGGTTGGGGTAATAAGACTTTCGACCAAACAAAAGTGCCTGGTATGCAGGCAGCTCAAATCAAAAAAGAAGGTATAGCAAAAATTGGTGGGGGTACCCAATATTCAGTGGTTCTAACTAAGGCTAACAATATTGTTATTTGGGGTTCTACCTTAGCATCAAGACTTGATATGATTCCTTCTAAGATTCAAGGACAGATTGTAGATTTTGATTGTAATACTATAAATGTAATTGTTGTTAAAAAAGATGGGTCTGTTGATCTTCTGGGTGTTAGAGGTGCAGAAAATGATACAGCTATGCCTGCTGAACTTAGGGAAGGCAAGGTTAAGGCTAAGAAAGCAGTTCTTACTGCAAATTCTGCTGCTGCCCTTACAGAAGATGGCAAACTTTATGTTTGGGGACCATCTAGAGATAAATTATCTGGTGACTTTGTACCAAAATTCGATGCTAAAATCGTAGATATTGAAGCAGGAGATTCTGTATTATCAGCTCTTGATGAAAATGGAAAATTATATCAATGGGGCGTTGATAATTACGGAGAAACTAAAACACCAGAAGGTGAATTTTCTCAAATATTTGAAAATTACTTTAATAACTATGCTGTAGATAAAGAAGGAAAAATTAAAACTTGGGGACTAAACGGTTTTAGGTTTGGTTCAGATGACCAAGGTCGTGATATCTTTACAAGACTTATCCATGGTGGCAAGATGACTATGATCATTTCCCTTATTTCGTCAATCATCCAAATTGGACTTGGTGTTTTAATAGGTATGGTTTCAGGTTTTGTTGGCGGTAGAGTTGATAATATTTTGATGAGGATTTCAGAGATTGTTGCGTCATTCCCATTCTACCCAATGCTTATCTCCCTATCAGCTCTTCTCCCACCAGGAGCAAGCCAAGAGCAAAGAATAACTATGGTTATGATTCTTTTGGGTATCTTAGGTTGGACAGGGCTTGCCCGTTTGGTACGTGGACAAATCCTTGCAGAGCGTGAGAGGGATTATATTACTGCGGCCAAGGCCCTTGGTGTTAAGGACTGGTCGATCATGGTTAAGCATATACTCCCTAACGTCCTTTCAATTGTAATAGTAAATGCGACAATTGGTTATGCAGGTAACCTTCTTACTGAAAGTGGTCTTTCATTCTTAGGTTTTGGTGTTCAAGAGCCTACACCTTCTTGGGGCAATATGCTTACAGCTGCCCAAAGTTCAGATGTACTTAACACTTACTGGTGGAGATGGGTATTCCCAGCCCTAGCAGTATTCTTGACATCATTCTCAGTTAACCTTATTGGTGATGCCCTAAGAGATGCAATCGACCCAAGAGCAAACGAGAGATAGGTGAAATTATGAGCTTACTTGAAATAAACAATCTTCATACCTACTTTTCTACTAGACGTGGTCTAATCAAGGCTGTTAATGACGTTACCCTCTCTGTTGATGAGGGTAAGACTTTGGGTCTTGTAGGTGAGTCTGGATCTGGTAAGAGTCAGACAGCGATGAGTATTCTCCAGTTGTTTGAATCTAATCAAAAAATCTATGGTGGTGAGATAATTTTTGAAGGGGAGAAGATCTCCGAATATAATACAAGCCAAATGGAGCATATCAGGGGTAATAAGATTTCTATGATCTTCCAAGAACCTATGAGTTCTTTAAACCCTGTATTTACTGTAGAAAAACAACTCTCTGAAGTGCTAATGCTTCATAAAAAAATGAATAAAAAAGAAGCTGCCGAAAGGGTTAAGGAACTTTTAGCGGCAGTTAAAATTCCAAACCCACATGTAGTTACTAAGCAATATCCATTTGAGTTATCAGGTGGTATGAACCAAAGGGTTATGATAGCCATGGCACTTGCTTGTGAGCCAAAGCTCCTTATAGCTGATGAGCCAACTACAGCCCTCGACGTAACAATCCAAGCCCAAATCTTAAGGTTGATGAATGATCTTAAGCATAAGGCTGGTACATCAATCCTCTTTATCACCCACGACCTTGGTGTTATTAACCAAATGGCTGATGAAGTAGCTGTTATGTATTGTGGACAAATCGTTGAGCAATCACCGGTAGAATTTATCTTCAAACGTGATATAACAGATTTCAACCACCCATACACTGTAGCGCTTCTAAATTCTATCCCATCTATCACCTCAGATAGGAATGAGAGATTGGATATAATACCAGGCAGCGTTCCTCACCCATTAAACTTACCAGAAGGTTGTAAGTTTGCTGATAGGTGTAAGTTTGCTACAGAAAGATGTATAAAAGAAATGCCTGAATTGAAGGCAGTTAATGAAAATCAATTAATTAGGTGCCATTACCCAAATAGAAAGGAAAGAGAAGATGGAAAATAAAGACAAAAAGGTCTTATTTAAGATAAGAAACCTTAAAAAATATTTCCCTCTTAAGAAAAAGGGGCTTTTCCACAAGGGCCCGGGCGAATATGTCCATGCCAATGAGTCTATATCTATAGACATCTATGAGGGTGAAACACTTGGTCTTGTAGGAGAGTCAGGTTGTGGAAAGTCTACATTTGGTAGGACTCTTCTACAGATATATGAGCAAACAGAGGGAACAACCCTATACTACGGAAAAACCCTAGAAGAACTTGCCCCAGAATACATGGGCAATATGATCAGTAAAATTCCATCAAAATTCCCTAACTACCACAAGGAGTTAGAAGAATTAAATAAGATTTATGAAGATTTAGAAAAATCTGAAACTGATGAAGCAAGGGCAATGAACAACGAAAAAGCTATGTTCAAACGTCGTGAAATCGAAGAAGAATACCTTAACATGATAAGGATTGCCGGTGGACTTCTTGCTTCAGATGACCTAAACAAGGTTTCAAAGCTACTAAGTGACGAATACCAAATCTTAAAAGAAAGAGCCAAGGTTTATATCGAAATAGAAGAATTCGAGCAAAAGGCTCAGATGATGGTAAGAACCTGGGATGAATACTACAAAATTCTAGATGAAGATCCAAAATATAAGGAATTAAAAGAAAAGGCTGATGCCATAACCAAGAGAGTCGAAGAAAAAAGAGCTGAAATCGAGGCTTATAGAGATACTCTCAGGGATAAGGAAAAGTTCAATGAACTTGAAAAAGAGCTTGATCCAGGTATCGACCTATCAGAATTAAATAAAGAAGAAATGAGAGAATTACGTAAGGATTTACAAATGATTTTCCAAGACCCTTACGGATCTCTAGATACAAAGATGACTGTAGGCAATATAATCGGTGAAGGTGTACTAGGTCACAACCTTTTCAAATCAAGAAATGAAAAAGGCTACAACGAATACATCCAAGAAACTATGGGAAAATGTGGTCTTGCTCCATACTTCCTACACAGATATCCTCACCAATTCTCCGGTGGTCAAAGACAAAGAATAGGTATAGCAAGAGCCCTTGCCCTAAAACCAAGCTTTATAGTTTGTGACGAGGCAGTATCTGCCCTTGACGTATCTATCCAGTCACAAATCATCAACCTTCTTCAAGACTTAAAAGAACAAAACAACCTAACCTACTTATTCATTACTCACGACCTTTCAGTAGTAAAATATATATCTGACAGGATAGGTGTAATGTACTTAGGAGTAATGGTAGAGCTTACAGACTCTGAAAAAATATTTGCAAACCCACTCCACCCATACACAAAGGCCCTACTTTCAGCTATACCAAGAACTGACGTAGACCAAGGTCAGGAGCTAGCAGTAATCGAAGGCGATATACCGTCAGCAGTAAGACCACCAAAGGGATGTAGGTTCCACACCAGGTGCGAATATGCAATGGACATCTGCAAAAACTTTGAACCAGAACTTAAAGATGTTGGCGATGGTCACTACGTAGCCTGCCACCTAATGGACGTATCTGAAGAAGAAAAAGAAAAAGCTCATGCAGCAAACCTTGCTCGTAGAGCCAAAGAAGCTGAAGAATTAGAAGAAATAAGCGCTATATGAAAAGACCAATAGACAGGTTCAAGGGGAAAACTAGGGAGGAAATCGAAGAAAAAGAAGCCCTCCTAGATAAAGATAATTTAGAAAAAGGGGATAGGCTAGCAATGTTTCTAGCAGCAATGAGGGTCTTCATGCCCTTCGTTCTCCTGATCCTCGCCCCAATATTTTTAATAGCATATTTCATGTGAAAACCAGGATTTTATAAATTCTGGTTTTTTTGTTCCAGAAAACTATTAATAGTTTTTATCCTAGATAAATTATCAATTTTGTTAATCCTAGATTAACTATATCTTGTATATTTTTTAGCCATTAACGTGGCTGCTCCGTTCAAAGGGGAGGCCCAAGGGACCTTCCGCCGCTCTCGGCCGCTGG
>NZ_JRMW01000029.1:0-53685 GCF_000758765.1 Anaerococcus lactolyticus S7-1-13 | reverse complement strand
CATTTTCTGCTTTGCCTTCTGTTATTGTTGGCTTTGTTTCTGCAGTTTTGTCTAATGCTGCTTCAGCATCTTTCAATGCCTTTAATGCATCATCAATATCTTTTTGTAATGCATTTGGATCTTCTAGAACCTTCTTTGCTTTATCTAAAGCTGTGTCATAGGCATCCTTCTTTGTTTGATCTGCATCCTTGTATTTGTCAGAATTTTTTATTGCATCATTATTATTTTTGTCTACTTCTGCTTTTAAGTCTGTCTTATCAACTGGTGTTGCTTCTCCTGCAGCTGAGTCGTTATTATTAGCATCCTTTGCTTTTGCTGTAACTTTTTCGCCAGCTTTGATCTTGTCTTTTGGAAGTGTTACAACGCCTGTTGCTGGATCTATCGTTATAGAAGTATCTGTTCCTGTTGGTAGTGTCCACGTACCATTGTCACCTTTTGTTGCTGTAAGTGTTTGTGAATTTCCATCTTGGTCTTTGTATTCTATAGTAACACTCTTTGTATCTGCATCTGTTGGTGGTGTTACTTTTACGCTTCCATTGTCTTCAACTTTTACAGCTGGTTTTTCAGGAGCTGTTGTATCATTTGAGTTTGCTGTAGCTTCTGGTGATACTTGTTCTCCAGCTTTTTCTTTTGCTTTTACTTCTTCATTCTTAGATAGCTTGCTAGCAGGAATTGTTACCGTACCAGTTTCTTTGTCTATCTTTATGGATGGATCTGTGTCGCCTGCTAGTGCCCAATTACCATCTGCATCTTTCTTTGCTGTAACTTTTGTTGGATTAGCAGCATCGCCAAATGATATTTCTAGTGTATCAGATTCTTTATTATTTGGTAATACTTTTACACTACCATCAGCTACTGCTTCTACTGTTGGAGCTTTAAGTTTTTCTTCAACTGTATCTTTTTGAGATAGTTGGCCTATCTTTTGGTTTGGCTCTATTCCTAGGGTAACTGTTACAGCTCCGTCATCAGCTACCTCGATTTTTGCATTTTCTGGTAAATTTTGATTTACTTTTTTGACTTCTGCAATAACTTTATCTTTTTCTTCTTTTGTTAGCTTGCTTGCATCAACAACTTCTGTTTTTGCTGGTGCTACTAATTTTATGATTTTATCATCTTTTGTTGCAGCTTCAATTGTTTGACCTGGTTGGAATGTTCCATTTTTAGAATTAGTAATTGGTACTGTTACTGTACCATCATCGTCAACTTGGATTTCTTCATCTGTAAATCCTAGGTCTGGGTTGGCTTTTTTGACTTCATCTCTTACTGCTTGTTTTTCTGCTTCTGTAAGTTTATTAGTGTCACCAACTTTTACTTTGTTTGCTGGAGGATTTAATGTTTTACCATCTCTTGTAAATGGTTTTACTGTGTCTTTACCTTCTAGTTTGCCTGTCTTAGTACCATCTTTAACTGTTACATTACCCTTATCGTCAACTGTAACTTTTGCATCAGCACTTAATTTGCCTTCATTAGCCTTTTTAACTGCTGCAGCTACCTTATCTCTTTCTGCTTGAGTTAAATTAGTTTTATCTTTTACTTCAGTTTTTTCTGGCGCAGTTAAATCAAGAATAGTATCTTTTTGTACAACTGTTTTATCAGCAGGGATAGTACCTACCTTACCACCTTGATTGATTTCAACTGTTCCATCAGGTTTAACAGTGATTTCATTATCTTTGAAGTTTCTATCTGGGTTAGCATCTTTTACTGCTTTCTTAATTGCTGCAATTTCATCAGGCTTTAACTCACCAATCTTATCAACAGGTACTGGTTTTTCAGGTGGGTTGAATTCATTTTTAACTTCTTTTTGTTTAATTGTCTTGTCTGGAGTTAATGTTCCAGTCTTGCCATCTTTTGTGACTGTTACTGTACCGTTTTCAGCTACTGTTACATCAGCTTCTGTTATACCCTTATCTTTGTTTGCTTCAGCTACCGCTTTCTTAACCTTGTCAATTTCATCTGATGTTAATGATTTAGTATCTTTTACTTCAACAGGTGTTGGATCATTTAATTGTAATGGCTCTTTGTCTTTCTTTTCCCAAACTGCATATACAGTCTTAGGTGCAGTTATATTATTTAAAATATTGGCATCTGCTTCTGTAGCATTTTTATCTGCTGCCCAACCCTTGAATATGAATCCATCTCTTGTTGGGTCAGCTGGTTTTGTTACACTTCCACCTTTAACTTTGACATTAGTTGTGTCCTTGCCGTCAGTAAACTTACCTTGGTTTGCATCAAAGGTAACTGTTACATCTTCTGAGTAGATAGCGTAAACTACTAAGTGTTTTGCTATTGGTGTTTCATTAGTAAAGATTTGTTCTTTTGGTAATTTATTAAATTCATCAGCTGTAACAACTGCCTTATTTTCTAGTGCTTGTTTACCTGCCTCAGTAACCCAACCTAAGAAGTTCTTTCCTGCTAGTTTTGGATTTTCTGGGAATTTATCCCCTGTATTGGCCTCAACATTAGCACCCTCAAAACCATTTGCCACATAGCCTTCTTCGCCGTAGAATTTTACGTTATCTGGAACAATTTTTACTGATTTTTTAGTATTATCATCCCACGCACCTTCTGTCGTATCAAACAATACCCTTGTCCTTACTCTTGTTTCGTATAGGTCAGAAGGAAGAGATGATCCGTCAGATGCAGTTGAGACGAATTTCATATCTTTTTTAAGTTCAAGAGTTTTCTCACTCTTATCAACATCTTCATGGTAAAGAAGCATTTTTCTTAAATTTACTGTATATTCATAAGCCCTATATTCTTTGTTATCTCCTTCAAAGTGAGCATCAAAGATATCAGACTTAGGAATAGTAATCATCTTACTTTTATCACCGCCGACTAAATTACCCTTGTCATCGTATTCGTTTTCAGCAGCTTCAACTTTTGCATAAAGTTTTCTATCTTTTCCTTCATAAAGTGTTCTTATCTTACCACCGTCATACTTTGTATAACCAACAAAGCTTGTTGTATCAGTGTTAAACTTAGCATTGTCGGCTGGCAATACTCTTGGATTCTTATAGAAGTCATCTGTTCCATCTGCATAATCGTTTGTAAATATCAATTGGTATGGAGTGTAAAGTGACTTGTTTATAGAAAGTATTGATGACTTATCAGAGGAGTCAGTCCAAGTAAGTTCCTTAACTGTATCTTGAGCTTTTGTTAGAGCTCTATACTTAAACCAAGATTTTCTCTCAACAATTTCTTGTCCATTTTCATCATATGCTTCTACAATAATATCTTTTCCTGGCTCTAATTTTTTTGTATTAATATAGAAATTACCAGCACTTGCTAAAATGGATCTATTTGGTATTCCTGTTAAAACTCCATCAGTATCTTTGTATTGCCAAAAAGTTCCTAGTTTAGGTGTAGTGAAAGTAAGTGACTTTTCTTCTGTTTCACCTTTTAAAGTATATTTTAGCTTAAATGAAGCTCCCCTAGGTTTATCAGTATAAAGGTGCATATTGATATTTCTATCTTTTTGTAAGGTTAGTGTTGCACCACCTTCATTAAGTTTAGTTGCATTATTAATCTCTAAGAAGTTAACTTGGCCTTTATGCTCTTTTGTATAAGGCATGAAAACTCTAAGCTTGTCTCCCGCTTTTACAGTAGCACCTTCTCTTAAATCAAACTTAAATACGCCTTTAGCATATTCTTCGATTTTTTCGATACCTTTGCTACCTGTTATATAGTATGAGTAGTAACCTTGTTGTTTACGAATAATGGCATCATCGTCTCCGAATTGAATCATTATTTGACCACCTTCAGGCATACTTGTTGTATCTATTAAATAAGATTCGCCTTCTTTAGCTACATAGCCACTGTCGTATGTTTTTTCATAGATAGTCCAGCCGTCTGTATTTGGATTAGTCCAACCGGATATCATTGAGTAATTAAGCTTTCTAGTTTTATCGATACCTTGAGTTTTACCTGCAAAGGTATTTTCAAATTCGCCCTTATCTACAACGTAGTCGATAGCTGTGATATAGAAACCTGAAAGCATAACGTGTTGGTCTAGTTTAGGTACGGTAACTACCTTTACACCATCTTTTTTGAATGCTTCTGTGCCGATAACTATATAAGCTAATTTACCATCTTTAGAATAATTTATCTTATCTTTTGGTATACCAACGTTTTTTGTAACTGGAGATAACACTCTTCCATTAGTCAAAACATTAACATAAGCAACATTGCCTTTGCCGTCAGCCTTCATATACTTAACGAGGTTTGCATCAAAAACTTGGGTGAAGGCAATTGGCTGGTCACCAACTGTTTCTCTTACTATGGTATTGGTTTGACCTGTATATTGAGTCCTAATTATACCTAGATTAGACTTATCAGAATATTGCTCTGGATTGGCAATAAATTCAGACATAACAAACTCTTGAGCAGTTGCATTATTGCTATCTGATTGGTAGCCACCTTTAATAAATAGTCTATTTACCTTGTCCTCAAGAGAAACTGATGTTGTCTTGGTATAAGTGGAATAGTCCATGGATGTCTTGCCAGGGGCATAAGCATAGATTCTTTCACCATTAGTATCAGTAAGTCTCATTTGAACGATGTAGTTCTTTTGACCTAATTTTTCAATTGTTACGCCTTCTTTCAAAACTAGGTTGATAGGAAGGTTCTTTCTTTGATTTGTTAAGTCCCCTCTCAATACGCCTAGGTCAACAATTCTCTCCTTGCCGTCATTAAATGGTTCTAGTTTGCCCGTTTTAGCTTCGCTACCTATGGTATTTACTCCAACCATGTAGGACTTGTCGTAGTCGATGTATTGGTCTAGTTCACCGAAATTAAATAGGGCTCTGTACCAAACACCAGTTGCTGCTGAACCTTTTTCCTTGTAAACCATTCTAAGTACGGTTCTACCGTTAGCATCGACAAAGTTACCATCGTAGTCGATGTCGTTCATTTGAACTGGCTCTGATGTAGTAACTCTTACAAGTTTTTGATTATCTTCAACCTTCCAACGAGACTTATCTTTTATTTTATTTTCCCAGTTGGCTTTTTTGTAATAGGTCGCACTACTAGAGGCATCTACAGCGTCTCGGTTTTCGCTACTTGGTGAACCCACCCTATCATTAACAACTGGGTCAGAAATTCCAAGACCAGCATTTTCTTTTTCTGCTATCTTATCCTTAACAAACTTATCAAGGTCGAAATCTTGGCCTAATGTTGCCTTTTCTTCCCTTGCCTTCTTATCAAGTGCAATAATTTCCTCGGCACTATAACCAGCAGACGATAATTTGATTTGTTGGTCAATAGTAAAAATCAAATCAGTGTCAGCAGCTTTCCCACTACTATCTGTTTCACTTACATATCCTGCTTGGCCAGCCTGATCTTCAACTGCGAGTACGCTCTGAGTGCTCAACACAAATGACAAAGACAAAGCTGCCACAAGTATAGTGGATTTTTTGTTATTCATATTACTCTCCTTCGTTTCTGCTCCATTAGTTTTTGATAAATATTATCAGATTTGCAATTTTTTTGCATAATTCATTAATAATACTATATGGTTTTTACAAAATCAATCAAGGTAGTCTTTATAACTAGCACTAAGCAAAAGACGATAAAAAATCCACCCCCAATCTCGGCTAAGGATGCCTTGTCTGTTTGTAATATGTTTATCACGTCAAATATTCTCATCCTTCATAAGCTCCTAGCCTATCGCAAACTCTCTGAAGGAACTCCGATGTTTTAATTAAGAAAAATCGACATTAGCCTTACAAAACCTAAGCCAAAAAACTCCCACAAAAAAAGACCCAAGTTTTCACTTGAGTCTTTAGCCTATTAGAAAAGATTTTCGTCTTTCATTTTTTTGTTAGTAACAAATAGGCCTGTAGCCGCTGTTACGAGTGTTGCAACAACACCACCGAGTGATGAAATATCAGTCTTAGGGTTTCTAGCACCCCTCTTCATCCTAAATGGTCCTGATGCATCTTCCTTGCTCACCTTCCTTGCTAGCTTGTAAATAAGCTTCTTGGCAGGGATAAAGTTTGTAGAGCCGTCAGCATAGATTAAAGTGGCATTGCCCTTATCGTCAACCTTCACATCGACAGCCTTAGGATTAACCTTCTTAATCTTTTCAATTATCTTATCCTTCTCACCATCATCCAAATGATCTGGATCCTTAACACCTGTCTTATCCTTTGGTATAACTGGTGGATTTTCATCAGCTATAGTTGGTTTGCCCTTATCATCATCCCCACTTGGTTCTGGTTGAGGAGTAGGAGTTGGCTCTGGAGTTGGTTCCGGAGTTGGCTCTGGAGTTGGTGTTGGGTCTGGAGTAGGAGTTGGGTCTGGTGTTGGAGTTGGATCTGGTGTAGGAACTGGTGGTGTTGGTGGTTGAGGTTGTTCGCCTGAACCACTATCGTTCTTTGTCCACTTAGCATATAATGTAATATTATCAGTTACTGGTGTTGAAAAATCGTATTTGTTTTCACAAGTAGGCTCTTTATACCATCCACCAAATGTATATCCTTCTGCAGTTGGAGCTGGACTTGGTTCAGTAGCTGTTTGATTTTTTTCTACAGTTTGTGCAGCTGGTGCAGTTCCATGTCCATTCGCATCGAATGTTACTGTGAGAGTTGTTTTTGGTGGTTGTTGAGGATCATTATAGGTATTAGTTACAACTAATCCATTAATACTTGGCTTGTAATTTTGTGGAACGTTTGGTTCTTTTACATAATATTCATATTCTCTACCACTAGGGTCATGTTTTGCAAGATTCTTAAATGTATGAGTTTCCTCATTTCCAGTTAAGTTTGCTGTTGTTGTAAAGGAATCTACTTTTTTATCAATTTCAGTTCCATCTACATTTTTACCCTTTTTCCAAAGTTGAATTTCAGTTGCAGGTTTGCTTCCTCCAACCCATACTTTTTTAACTGTTACTTCTATAATATTTTCATTTTGTGCACCTGGAGTGTTAGGATCAGGAATGATATTTTTATTTGTAACAGTAATAGTTTTCTCTTTACTACTTGCTCCTAATACCACTTTTTGCTCTGAGTATGTTGGAGTATAACCCTTTGCGTCAGTTTCCTCTATCTTATAAGTTCCGTAAGTTAGGCTGTCAAAAGTTTTAGTTTCTCCAGCAGAAAGTTCAAATTCTTGTGAGTAATTGTTTGGTCCTGTTAACTTGAACTTGAATTTTAAAGGTTCAGAGTTAGCGGCACGACTCATTCGTGCAGCTCTTGGAGCTGCTACAGGTTCATTATCAAGAACTTTCTTAATGATTATTTTTCCATCATTAGCTGGTGCTTCCTTCTTTGCTGCCTTGGCTGTAAACTTAGTATCAGCAGTGATTGTTACTGTCCATGGGTTGTCTGTTGCTGTTGTAGCATCATCTTTGTACCATTTTGCATCTTCATATTGGTCGGTTGCTGTATCGTCTAGCTTCTCTGGTGTTACTACAGTTACACCTGCTGCTTGTAATGTTGAGTTTTTGAATACTGCGTGAGTCTTGCCATAGCCTGCATTATCTTTTACATTATCACCCTTTGCTATCTCAACCTTAAATACTAATGGATCACCACCTTCATCTTTTGGTAGTTCAGGGTCGCCTTGATTGATTTCTTGTCCATTTTTAATAAAGTAGCCAGTATATACATCTTTATCAGTTATTGTTGCTGTATCTTCGACTTTTGTTTTCTCAGTTCCCTTGCCCCAATACCAGAATTTGTAACCTGCTTTTTCATCTACTGTAACAGCTTTTTTCACTTTACCAAATGATTTATCTGTTGCAGCTTTCCTTACCATCACAGATACTACTTCTTGATTTGTTTCAGTTCCCTTTGACAAAGTTCCCTTATCAGTTGATTCAGTCTTGAAGGCTACGATGTCATAATCTTTTTTTTCGATTGGATTTCCGTCACTATCAGTAGTTGGCACATTTTTATCACTAGGGTCGGTTGGGTTGGTCTTATCATTTGGGACGTATGGTATTACATCTTTGTCTGATTTCTTTGGATTAACAGTGATTTTCTTTGAAGTATAAGCTGTTAATTCTGTTGGTTGACCGTTATTGTCCTTACCGTTTACCTTTGCTGTGAATGGTTTTTTGTCGTGATCAGTTATTTTTAAAGTTGTATCTTCACTTGGTGTAACAGTTACGCCATAGCCCTTCAACTGATCTTTACCAATCTCAACAGTGTTTCCATTCTTATCTGTAAGCTTAACCTTGATACCGTCATGTTTAGGCTTATCCCCTTCGGTGTAGGTCATCTGTGTTGGGTCTTGGATTATTTCAATACCTGTTATATTATCTTTATCAAAGTTTGCACTTATTGCACTTGCTGTAAAATCTGTATTCTTAGTTATAGTTTGATCCCAAGGATTATTTACATTCCATTTTGGATCTTTGAAGTTATTATTTAATACAGCAGGTGTTGGGAATTTTTCTTTTGCTAATTTGCTATCTTTAAATACTGCATAAGATTTTCCGTAAAGATTATCAGCTGCTATACTATTCTCATCACGAAGGACTTTTACTTCAAAAGTTCCGTCTGGTAATTTTGTACCAGGTGTGATTTCTTGTCCATCTGTGATGAATTGAGCTGTGTAGACCTTGCCATTTTCTACTGTTGCTGTCTTAGCAGGAATTGCAGGGTCATAGCCATTTGCCTTGGTTGTAGTTGCATCATTTACATTTATTGTTGGTGCACTTACCTTTGCCCAAGTACTTCCTTTTTTAACTAGGACTGAGATGACTTGTTCTTTATCTTTATCTCCTAGTGTTAAGCTTCCCTTTGTTTTGTCATCGTCTGCAACCTTGAAGGCTATGATGTCATATTGGGTCTTGTCGATTGTATGTCCGTCACCATCTTTTTTCGGAACATTATCATCATTAGGGTCGGTTGGGTGTTCCTTATCCTTTGGAACGTATGGGATTACATCCTTGTCTGATTTTTTTGGATTAACAGTGATATTTGTTTTTGTTTTGTCTGTTAATGGATTTCCGTCTTTGTCATTTACAGATGCTTTGAATGGTTGACCGTTGTGGTCTTTTATTGTTAAAGGTGTATCTTCACTTGGTGTAACAGTTACGCCGTAAGTTCCTAAATCATCTTTACCAATCTCAACAGTGTTTCCATTCTTGTCTGTAAGCTTAACCTTGATACCGTCATGTTTAGGCTTATCACCTTCGGTGTAGGTCATTGTATCAGGGTCTTTAGTTATTTCAATCTTTGCAATATTTGTTTTATCAAATTTCGCATTTGTTGCAGTCGCAGTGTAGGTTGTTTCTGCTGTGATTTTCTTATTCTCTGGTGACCAATTTACAGGTACCTTATATCCTGTATCTGGTTCAGCTTTTGGATAATCTGTGGCAACATCTAATGTCTCATTCTTCTTAACTAGGATTGTCTTTACTGTTACAGGGTTTGCTTTATCTCCTTTTGTGGTACCGAGTTTTGTACCCTCACCAAGTTTGAAGATAACATTAAAACCTGTTGGATTTCCATCTTCATCTTTTGGAACTGGGAAATCTTTGTTGTCGTCATTGATTTCTTCCTTATTTGCTCTAACAAATAGGTTTTGGTTTTCAACTTCAATTACAGATGGATTTTCTGTTGTATTATCTGCGAATTCCACCTTTAATGTACCTGTTTGTTTGCCTAATTTTGTATTAGACCTTTCTGGTGTGGTAGCGTCTGTTACTGTCGCATTTTTCAATAAATTTTCTAATTCAATCTTTTGGTCTTGTGTGAATGTCTTTGATGTGTCATAATTAATAGCCACACCCTTAGACCATTTGATTGCATCACCACTCCAGATAGAAATGTCTACTGGCTTTAGTCCACCTGCATCTTCAATTAATTGCTTAGCGTTTTTCTTTGTAGCGCTTGCTTTGAAGGTGAAGGTTTTGCTTGTTTTATTGTAAGCTGTTGTATTAGTTGTGTCTACTTTTGCATTTTCTTTTGCTGGTGTCCAGGTTACTGTTTGATAGCCTGTTTCTGGTTTAGCTTTTGGGAATTTCTCACTATCCACTGTGTCGCCATCAGCGTACATTAGTGGTTTGAGGTTTTCGAACTCAGCTTTCTTAATAGATGTTTCATCTCTTGTGAATTCTACAAAGATTGTGCCTTCTGGGACTGGAGTTTCTCCTTCTCCGTTTCCTGGCTTATCTGGTGATTTGTCGCCCTTATCATAGACATGGAGGGTTTGTTTGATGTTTGTATCTACTGGATTCTTTGTATCATCAACAACATAGACCGAACCGTCCTTGAAGGTTACCTTTAGGGTTCCTTTTTTCTCCCCTTTTTCAGTTGTTGTTCTTACTGGGTTTGTTGTATCTTCAACTGTAGCATCTGCTAAGGCTTCATCAATTTTTGCTTTTTTATCAGTATCAGTTGTGTTTGCAGCAACGCCCTTCTTCCAGAAGTCGCCTTCTGTGCTTGTACCTTTCCAAACACCAAAGTCCACACCCTTAAGACCACCAAGTTCTTTGATCAAATCTGCTGTGGTTTTATATTTTGCGTTGTATTCTTTAGTTCCTACACCCTCTGTATCTGCAGGGATTTCTGGATTCCATTTTAAGAATGGTTTTGCATCGTTTTTATTATCTTTATCATCTAGGGAGTATGGTTTTAGTTTGTCTATTTCTGCTTTTAATTTAGCATTACCGTATTTAAGCCCTTGCTTTACGTCGATATATTTTTTCTTTGTTCCTTCGCTGTCAAAACGACCTAAGGTTTGTGTTTTGCCTTCTTCTACTTTTTCGTCTGCAATAAATGTCAAACGAACGTAGCCAGTTGGAACGTCTACAGGCTGAGTTGGATCATCGTCTTTCATTGGTGGGATTGCTACATCTGCTTGGTAGGTAAGACTTACAACAGGTTGGTAATCATGCGCTTGTCCATTTTTTTCATGTTTTACGTGGTGAATCTTATATTTATAGTTTTTAGCTGATGCTCCACCACCAAAAGTGTAATCGCCTGATATCGCATCATTTATTGTAAAGCTTAATTTTTCTACAGCATTTAGGTTATCAGTTGTTAAAGCCTCAGATAAATTATCAGCTGTATCAGAATCTATATCTTCCTCAACCTTATCTAAATCTCTTAAATTTATTACTTTATCAGCCTTTGGAAGGTCAAACTCAACTCCATCACCAAGGTTTAATTTTAGTTTTGGTGCTGTGTCAGTAGCTACTGGTAAATCTTTTGCTAATTTCTTTCCATAGATATCAAGATATTCAACCTTTAAATCTGTGTTTGGAAGTTCATAAACTGTTAGATTAAGTTCAAGTACATTATTATTTGGTTTTGTACTTGGTGATACATATGTCGCCCTAACATCGTAATTTCCATTAAAGTCTGTCTTTAATTGAAATCCTTTTGCATTTGCAGCATACAAAGGCCAATCACTATAATTTGTAATTTTAGTTTGTCCTTCGCTAAAGGTCATCTCTCCAACTTCTACAAATTTGTTACTATTATCGGTATAACCAAGAGTTACCTTAAATTCACTATTATTAAATACTTTCCAATCAAAATTTCCATTATTTAAACCTTTAGTTGTAAGATTGACGATTGTATTTGCATCCTGTGTGCTAGGCGCCCTATCTGAAAATAGCGAACGGCGTGAGCGTCTCAAAGTTTTCTTTGCTTGAGTATTAATGGCAATATTTTCAATTTTTTCTTTGTCTATAGTAAATACTTTTTGGTTTCCCCTTACTTCGCCCTTTAGGTCTTCTGATGATGCTAGGGCAGGTTTTGCTGTTGCTAGCAAAGCACCGAACACTGGGAAGAACATTAGGAAAGCAAGTAGGAATGACAAAAGCCTATTACTTTTTATTTTCATAATTTCTCCTTCATTATTTCGCCAAAGGCTCAAAGAGCCTTGGCATTAAATAATTATTCTACAAATATATCAAAGGTATTTGATGTATATTTTCCTTCAGCTGCAACTTTTTCAGAATTTACTCTGATGATGTCGCCTTTCTTTAGTCTGTAGTTTTTATTTGAATCGGCTTTCTGTTTTAATTCAAGTGGAACATATGCCCCATTTGTTTGAACTATAGCCTCACCTGTTGCTACTTCTTCCATACCCTTGTAAACTACGACTTTGACTGTCACTCCGTCCATATCAGAAGTCACTGACAATTTCCTGCTTCTTACATAGAAGTCTTTTACATAGGCATTGCATACTAGAGTTGGTTTATAGTCAACTTTGTATCTCTTTGTATTGCCAAATTCATCTTCTGCTACGATTGTAATGTCAGGTGTGTCACCCTTACGAACAATTGTGCTTAGGAAGTCTTTTAGTTTTACCTCGTCCTTTACAACATTTACTTCTGGGGTGAATGTTTCTGTTGTGCCGTCAGTGTATTTAACTTCAAGGGTGACATTTCTGCCCTTGGTTACTTCGTCAAGAGTTCCTGTGACGTCAATGTATCTTCTGAATTTTTCATCTTCAGTCTTTACTGTTGGAGCTGGTGCCCTAAGGTCGATTTTTACATAACGTCTGTTTAGGTCAATAGCTTTGTTTGAGAATGAATCGGTGAAATTGCCTGTAATTCCTCCCAAGGTATCCATAGTTTGAGTTGAAGCACTTGTGTGAAGTCCTGCTTGTCTAGAGACAATTCTCACTATGTCCCCGTCTTCAACACCGTTTGGATTAGTGTCAGATTTTGGTTCAAGGACTATGGTCTTGGCGTCTCCAAGCTTATCCTTTCCTTGCATAGTGTACTTAGATGTGTCTGCTATGTTAACCCATTTGTTATTGTTCTTATCCCACTTTTGAGCAATGTATTCTGAACCGTTCCAGTCCTCTGTGTAATCTCCATTTTGAGCATCATTTTTCTTTTCTGTGAATTTTGACTCAATATTAGTCCATTCATCATCAGTCCAGAATCTTTCAGCCCAGTCATATTGTTCTTTTTTAGTACCAACTGCTGGTTTGTTAAGAAGTGGGTTTGGTATAGCAAATTTAATAACAGGTTTAATAGTTTTGTTTTCGCCTGTGCCTTCTTCTACATTGTCAACTTGGCTAATACCATAAACTGGGGCAGCTGTACCTCTCTTGTTGATGTCGATTTCGCCTTCGTCACCGTCTTTTTCAAGAGTGGCTTTCTTTATAGTGTATTTTGCAATTATCTTCTTGCCAGCCTTATCGCTTAGGGTGTTACCATCTTTAAACTCACCTACAATTAGTCTGTCGGCATACTTTCCTTCGCCGACTTTTGCAGTTAAGCCGCCGCCAGTGTATGTTCCATCATCTTGTTTTTCAAGGACTATTTCTGAGCCACCCGCTATCTTTAGTTTTATCTTTTGGATGTTTGCGTTCTTTTCAGCTTCTGCCCATTTAAGTTTGATGGTCTTATCTGTGTTAAATACGTTATCAATAGCTGGTTTTGGTATTTCAATTGGTGTAGATGTGTTCCAAATTGTGTAGCCTACTACTTCTCTTCCAGCTGAGCCCCTTCTTTCAGTTTCTGCATTTCTTGATGTTGCAGAACTGTAGGCATCAACTCCTATATTGAAGGCCTGGCTCTTTGCTACTGGGTCGCCATAAGGGTTGCCTGCATTGCGGTGGAGGTTCTTAGGTGCCTTTTCGTCAACATATACTGAACCGTCAGTATTATTCAATCTAAGGAAGGTCTTTAGACCTAGGGTGCCCCAGTTAGGTACTGAAAAGTGTTCATATTTTTCTTTTAGTTCGTCTGTAACAACTACTGATACATAAGACTTCCTTTGACCCAATTCATCAAAGCCTGGTAGACTCCATTTCAAATCTTGGTCTTGTCCGTTCCATGCCCTTAGTCCACCCTTGAATGGGTAGTAGTTGGCGTTTTGGTGAACTGTTGGCTTGCCGAAAGGTGTAACCGCTGTTCTGGTTAATAGACCAATATTAGCTGGCTTTATCCTTGCTGCTGCTACATCAACCTTGTAATCACCTTCATTTTTATTAGTAACACTATCATCATCAGCTTGTCCAAACTTTGTAAGGTCGATATTTTTGTATGAAGCCTTAACAGTTATATCATAGTATGGTCTGTAGTTTGCGTATAAGTGGACATCTTTACCTTTTTCAAATGCTTCTTGAATTAAAGTTTTTGTATTATCCACATCGTTACCATCTAGGATATCTTCAGGAGCGATTGCAAGGTTATAGCCATTTGGTACATAGTATGATGTTGGTTTAGTCTGAAGATCTTTAATCCACTCTGTTTTTAGTGGAATTCTTTTTGTGCCATTAGCTACTAAGCCGTTTTCTAGCTCGCCTACTCTTTCGTTTGCAGATCCTGCAATAAAGTTATTAGTATCAGGTCTAGTTAAAGATCCATTTTGATATGATCCAAGAGTCCAGCCGATAAAGGTGTATTCCTTATTTGAATCTTGGTCAGTGCCTTTCTTAAAGAATTTCTTTAGCTTGCTATCAGTAATTTTATTTACATCTTCAGCTTCGCTTGTGTAAGGCACTTTTGGTAATTGTTTTATAACTAATTTACCTTTTTTCGCTTTATAGGTTGCTGCTGTTGTTGCATCTAAGATGCTATCTGTCCTATCAAGGTCATCTACTGTTACAGGAACCTTGTATATAACTTCATCCTTAGGGTCAGCTGTGTTGTTTGAGTGAAGGATGATATTAATTCCGTCGCCATAAACTGCATATACAGTTCTATTTTTATCGATTGGTGATTTTTCATCAAAGATATAGGCTTCTTTTTCAGCTTTTTCCCAATCTTTCACATCACGAACAATCTTATCTGCCTTGTCATTTTGGTCTTTAGAATCTAGCAACTTATAATATTGATCCGCTGCTGATACTTTTTCGCCATTTTCTTCTTTGTCTTCAAGCTTAACTGTAGTCCAGCCTAATAACCTCTTTCCTTGTGGTACGTCTATATCATATTTATCAGGCATTTGTCTTAGTTTGAGGGCTGCTAATTCTTTTTTAGCATCAGGATTAGTATCTTCTATATCATAAGTTTTACCATCGTGGTTAAGGACGTTAACAAACTCTCTGTCTACATTTTTGCCGTCAATATTTTCGGTCACCTTAACTATTGGGGTATTTTGATCTTTTTTAACATTGTCATCGTTAAAACCACTTGGTTTGTAGTTTTTATTTTCTGCCCCACTAGCTTGTTCTACAGTCTTTTTGTCAGCCGCTAGCTTGTCAATAACATAATTTGTATATTCTTTACTTAGTGGAGCGATTTTTTCGATTACATCTTTATTTTCTTTTGATTTTACTCCATTAAGGTCAAAGTTTACCTTGGCTTGTACTTGTTCAACTACAGCCGGTCTTGAACTTTCTGCCAATACTTCCACGTTTGTATTTGTAAATAGGATTGGCATGTCCCTCTTTAATTCTGGCATAGTAAATGTTCTTGCTGTTTTGCCATCTTTTTCAAGTCCTGGGAGCTTTGTATCAAATTCATAACCCTTTGTCTTTACCTTATTAACTACAACATCAATTCTTGTATCGCCATTACTGTTGTTTTTTCCTGGTTTGGCTATGATTGTTTGAACAGAATCGCCAGCTTTTATAGCAATTTCTGCATTCTTATAAGCAGTTCTACCACTAATGTTTTTATCCTCCAAGAAGATCTCATCAACATCTGGTTTGTGGAAGGTGGTTGCTACAGCACCTGCAGAAAATGTTGCTTGCCAGTCAAAGGTGATTGGGCTCTTATCTAATGTATAAGAAGCCTTGTATGAGTTAGCTTTATTCTTGTTAAAGTAAATTGTTGCGTCGCCACCATCTGGATAGTTTGTGTAGAGGGTTAGTTTTGTGCCTGCCTTTAGCTTCATATCCATACCATTTTGGACGGTGTATTCATAAAACTTTCCGCTACCATTATGTCTAAAGTTAGAAGCGAGGAATAAATCTGTATCATCACCTTTAACTGTGATACGCATTTCTCTATTTCTTGGTCTGGCTCCGTCTTGTAAGATACCCCCACCATATGGAGTTTTAAAATCTATATAAATTTTATCTCCACTATTCAATGTGACATCGCTATCTAAGGTGTATTCATATTTGTATTGACCTGCCTCATTATCTGAAATTATAGCTGAATAGAATGGGAAGTACTGTAGTCCATCGTCTTCTTTAAATAACTTATCTACTTTTTTAGGGTCTACATAGTAACGAACTGTAGTACCTTGACCGTTATTTAAAAGAGATTCTACACCATCCATCCATGAATCAAGAGGTTGTAATGTTGTTTTATTTGTTTTTATACCTTGTTGATCTTGGAAGGATGTATCAAAACCTGGACCTGCGATTTGTATAAATTTAAGGTTAGTACCAGGAATCTCGTTAACATTCTTTTCAAATACAGGAACAGCACCTGTGATTGTTGGATTGCCATTTGCATCTAATCTTCCCGCAGTTGGTAGTCCATTATTAGATGTTGAAAATACGTGGGCTATGACATCTTCACCATTTATTTTCCTTGGCTTTAATATGTCAAAAAATCTTCCATCAACTGTCTGCCTATAACCTAGGTGTCTACCATATAGGTCGTTAGTTGTGATAGCTACCTTGTTATATCTGTGTCTAACTTCTATGTAGCCCTTTTCTTTATTAAATTCTACTGTTGAACCTGAAGCTCTGAAGGCCCTATCGGTAGTAGCAGAATTACGGATTTCTTTTAATAAATGTTGCTCATAGTCATGTTTGATAGGAATAACATTTGAGAAGGTGTATGAAGAATAGTTTCCCTTTCCTGTTCCAGCGTCTGTATAACAAGCAACTTGGGTCTCGCTCCTATCTAACATCCTTATTTGAACAAGGGGTTCATCACCTATTGATTTAATAGTCTCGTCTTGTTTTAAAACCAAGTTGATTGGTACTTCGTTGGTTGCGGCAGTTGCTCCTGTATTGCCATTATCAGCAATATTTACCATCTTAACGTTGGTTGTACCTACATCAGTAATGCTCTTATCTTGAAATTTTGTTATTGTCTTGTAGTTAAGGTCGTCATTGTACCAACCTGTTGAAGATCCGGCTGATACTCCCTTATAAATACCTGTAGAAGGATCAGACCAATCAACCTTGTTGTTGAAACTATCTTCTAGTTTCATATGCATGACATGCCATACACCAGTACCGACTTTATCAAACTTTCTCATAGCAAGTCTGATTACAGTTCTTCCGTCTGGTCTTACAAAATAACCACCGTAGGATATCATTGGGTTTTTCATTGGCTCGGCTAAAGTAGATACTTCTGTTAACCATTGGGCTCTAGCTAAAGGCCAAAAGTTCTTGTCTTTAAAATTTGGCTCTTTTAATTGCCAATCTGTTGTAAGAATTTCATCTTTACCTGGAGCCTTATAGGTTTCAGCAAGTACATTCCCCGTACTTGGTGCTAGCATGGCGACTGCTAGTAGGGATCCTAGTAGGCGCCTTTTCATTTTTTTATTTTTCATAATCACTCCTGTATTATTTATACATTTATCAATGCACATTATTCCTCCATAATTATATCACAATGCCTTTAGATTCTCAAATTTTCAGGCTTATTTTTTCAATTAAAGCGGTAAATATTCAAGTTAATTTTACAGCTCGGGTTTTTTTGTTAATTTTTCTAAAAACTTGGTGAATTATTGTCCGTTTTTTTGTCCTAGAAATTTTTTTGAGGCTTACAAACTTTGTAATGGTATTAATTTTTTTTGCTTGCTATAATTAGTTTGTAATTAAGTTAACTTAAAAAAAATACACAAAGGAGATAATATGAAAAATTTTAATATTTTTGCTAAGGCTGCCCTTATTTTTGGTCTTGCCTTGGCTATGAGTGCATGTGGCAAGTCTAAGGCTGATGTCGAGGTTGGATCTGATAATTTGGTTAGTTTTGAGGAGACCGAGAAAGACTTTGTTGGTTCTTGCAAAAAATTAGCTTGGCCAGAGGGCTATGAGGTGCCTGAGCATTTGGATGATGTTAAGGATGCGAATTTTGAGGCTGGTTATGGTAATACTAGGGCTAGCCAATATTGGGAAGCTGCTTGGCAAGAGGAGTGGCTAAATAATTATAAGACAAATCCAGAGAAGGCTAAGAAGGCTCTAAAGGAACTTGAAAAAGCTACCAGCATGCCTTACCTTGGCCCTGACAAGTGCGATGATAATACCAGAAAGGCTTTTAAGGATAGTCTAGAAAAGGCCAAGGCCGGTGACCCTTCTGGTTTTGAAGAAAATTTAAAATTAAACGACCCTAGATAAGGGCATAAAAATAGACGAGGTCATCCTCGTCTATTTTAGATTATAAAAGCTCCTTTTTTGTCGATAGCTAAGGCTTTTAGCTGGTAGGAGTTGGATAAGATTTCTAATTTTTCTCTTATTGCTTTTTCTGAAATATCATCGTCTGCTTTTAAGACTAGCATTATTGTAGACCCTGCCCCACTTAGGTAGGAAGCAAGTACATCCGATTCTTTTATTATTTGCTCGATTTTTTCTATTTCTGGGATTAGCTTATACCTATATGGTTGGTGGATTTTATCTTGAAGGGCAATTTTTAAATTGTTTTCATCTCCCGATTGCAAAGCTAAAACCAACATAGCTACTCTCGAAATATTGAAAACTGCATCAGCCTTTGGGTAAGATTCTGGCAAAACTTCTCTTGCTTCTCTGGTTGATAATTTAAAATCTGGTATTAGGGCCAAAAACTTAAATTTATCTGAAATTCCTATTTTTTCAAGAAAGACTTCCTCATCTTCTAAAATAGAAACTACCGTCCCACCAAAGATGGCTGGGGCCACATTGTCTGGATGACCTTCGATGGCTGTGGCGATTTTTAGGATTTCTTTTTTGTCAATATCCATTCCCATGACGTAAAAGGCTGCCATGATGCCCATGACTATGCAGGCTGCAGATGAACCGAGTCCTCTTGATATAGGGATATCTGCGTCTAGGTCAAAGGCTATTGGCTTTGGGTTTTCCTTATAAGTGTCAAAGGTCTTTTTGTAGGCCTGGTAGATGAGGTTTTCTTTTAAATTTTGTCGAAAGCCTTCATCGTCATTTGTAAGTTTAAATTCGCAAGTATTATATAGACCTACTGCCACTCCTAGAGCATCAAAGCCAGGTCCTAGATTAGCTGATGTGGCTGGGACTGATATCCTCTTGCCACGACCTGCAAATTTTAAAACTTCGTCTGCGATTTCATCTTTTTTGATTTTTGTCTTGTGGATGATTTTTTTGCCCTTTAATTTTCCAATTTCTCTTGGAATTTTTACACGAGTTTTCTCATAAAGGGTCTTTATATTTTCAAATTCATCAGCTACTGGATTTTCGCCAAGGGCTTTTAGGACAGAGGAGGCAAACTTGTAGGGACTTGCTGTTGAGAGGATCACAGTTTTAGATAATCCGAGCTTGTCCACAACAGCCTTTGCCACACTTGTGTGAGGATCAATCAGGTAGCCCTCGTCTTGGTAGACTTTTTTTATGGTTTGTTCGGTGTCTTCCTTGGTGGCGTAGCCTGATAAAAATTCGGAAAAATCACCAGAAAAGGTGAAGCTTCCCTTTTCTTTTAAATCTCTCATCTTTTCCCTTACGACTTCAGCTGAAGACTTATGGAAAATCAACCTTTCAAGGTTTGACGAAACTAGGATGTCCATGGATGGAGAGATAGTTTTTATTAATTCTCTGTTTGCATCATAGGTTCCTGTTGTAAAGAAGTCTGTCAAGACATTGTTGTCATTTGAGGCAATTATTAGCTTGTCAACAGGTAGGCCCATTTGTTTGGCATAAAAGCCTGCCAAGATGTCGCCAAAATTACCTGTTGGTACGCAAAATGAAAGTTTATCTCCCACTGATATTTTCTTATTATTTACCAAATTCGCATAGGAGTAAAAATAATAAACTATCTGTGGCAAGAGCCTGCCGATATTTATAGAGTTGGCTGATGAAAGGTAGGTGTTTTTCTTTTTTAACTCTTTTTTTATAGCCTCGTCATTAAAGATTTTTTTGACTGCTGTTTGGGCGTCATCAAAGTTTCCATCAATAGCTATGACTTTTGAATTTAGGGAAGCAGTCGAGTCCATCTGGGTCTTTTGAATGTCGCTAACGCCTTCTGTTGGGTAGAGGACTAGGATATCGATGGCTTCTGTGTTGTAAAAACCTTCTAGGGCTGCCTTGCCGGTATCACCAGATGTGGCAGTTAAGATTAGGGTCTTATCCTTGATGCCAAGGGATTTTTTGGCATAGGCCAAAAGGTTTGGCAATAGGCAGAGGGCAAAGTCCTTAAAGGCTGAAGTCCTGCCATGGTAGAGCTCTAGGTAGTAGTCTTTTTGATATGCCACTTTTACAATCTCATCTTCAAAGGTCTGGTAGGATTTTTCTATCAAATCTAAAAGCTCGTCACTATCAAAATCTGTTAGGTAAAGAGAGAGGACCTTGTGGGCCATCTCTGTGTAAGAAAGGTTTAAATTTTCGCTGATGTCAAAGGTTGGGAAATATTCTGGTACAAAAAGTCCTCCATCGTCGGAAATGCCCTTTACGATAGCTTCTCTGGCTGAAATTCTCAAGAGAGAATCTCTTGTCGATAAAAATTTCATAGCTCCTCCTCAATTTCTGCAACAAACACATCACTTAAAGCCGAAAGGATTGGTCTTAGGGTCTCAAGGTCGGTTTTTTTGGTGATTATTTGATGGTCATCTCCTATTACTTTTTCGTCCTCAATCAAGTCTTTTAAGGCTTTTGGGACTTCACTTGTCCTTAGGTAGAATTTATTTGACCTTTTGGCTTCTAGCTTATAGGAATTTGCCCCGTCATAAAAGGCAGGGATTTCTCTTTTTGATAAAATCCTCAAAAGGTCACGAATTACTGCATCGGCGGTTTCAAGTTTGCCTGCTCCTGGCCCCTTAAATTCATAGGCAGAAAAATTTTCGCCCCAAACCTTTATTGCATTAGTTGCTTCATAGGTCTTGGCAAAAAAATTATCCTTTAAAAAGCTAGGGATGACCGAGATATTTATCTTGCCATCTCTAAGCTCAGATTTCGCCAAGAGCCTTATTGTGTAGCCCATGGTCTTGGCAAAGTCTAGGTCGGTTTTTTTGATATTTCCTATCCCGAAGGTAGGGATGGCATCTTCATTGATTTTTGAGTTGTAGATGAGGGATGATAGGATCCTTAGCTTTCTCATAGCGTCAAAACCACCCACATCTGCTGTTGGATCTGCCTCAGCAAATCCTAGGTCTTGGGCCTTTTTCAAAACTTTTTCGTAGGATGCGCCTTCTTCTTCCATTTTTGAGAGGATATAATTAGAAGTCCCATTCAAAATCCCATAGACCTTGGTCATTTCATTAAAAAGTGCCTCTTCCATCAGAGGGTGGATTAGGGGAATAGCTCCGGCTACTGCCGCCTCATAGGCGAAGTAGACACCATTTTCCCTAGCAAGGTCATTTAAACTTTCAAAATATTTTGAGACTACAGCTTTGTTGGCAGTTACAATATTTTTCCCTGCTTTCATTAACTTGACTATTCGCTCATAAGTTTCTTCAAGGCTTGATGTCACGTCAATTACTGTGTCCACGTCTGATGATAAGATTTTTTC
The DNA here is from genome assembly GCF_000758765.1 of Anaerococcus lactolyticus S7-1-13. NCBI lineage: Bacteria > Bacillati > Bacillota > Tissierellia > Tissierellales > Peptoniphilaceae > Anaerococcus > Anaerococcus lactolyticus. The sequence continues at coordinate 32,189 of NZ_JRMW01000029.1, read as the reverse complement.
AAAATCATCTGTAAATACAAGGTCTTTTTTGAAAGGCGACCTTTTTTTGTCCTTGTTTTTTATAAGGGCGTAGGCAAGGTCTAGGTCAAAATTATTATTCCTAAGACTCGCTCTTTTTTTGTATAAAATCTCTTCGACACCTGTACCAACTGTGCCAAAGCCCATTAAGGCAATTTTCAAATCAATCCTCCAGCAATTTTTTTGCAATTTGTACTGCGTTGGTTGCGGCTCCCTTTCTGATATTGTCAGCGCAAGACCATAGATTTAAGCCATTTGCCACAGTGAAATCACGCCTAATCCTGCCAACAAAGACTTCATTTTTGCCAGCTGCCATCAGTGGCATTGGATATATTGCGTTTGCCAAATCATCTTGTAGGACCATGCCAGGGTAGGATCCTATGATTTTCTTCACATCTTCAACTTCAAAAGGCTTTTCGACTTCAACATTGATGGAAATGGAATGAGAAAATTTCACTGGCACACGAACTGTGGTGGCTGTCACAAGGATGGAATCATCGTGAAGAATTTTTTTGGTTTCGTTAATCATCTTCGTTTCTTCCTTGGTGTAGCCATTTTCCAAAAATGAATCAATTTGAGGGATGCAATTGTTTTGGATTTGATATTTGTAGGCGAGCCTTGTGTCATTTTCCAAATCTGAAATCCCCTTTAGACCAGAGCCTGAAACAGATTGGTAGGTAGAATAGATTACCCTTTTGATCTTGTATTTATCTTGAATTGGCTTTAGGGGAAGGACTGATTGGATGGTAGAACAATTTGGGTTTGCGATGATGCCCTTGTTGGTTTTGATGTCTTCGGGATTTATTTCCGGCACAACTAGGGGAACTTCTTGGTCCATCCTGAAGGCAGAAGAATTGTCAACAACTGTAACACCAGCCTTAGCTGCAAGGGGTGCAAATTTTTCGCTTACAGACGCTCCTGCCGAGAAAAGTGCGATTTTAATATCCCTTCCCTCAAAGGAGTCTTCTTTTAATTCTTCGACTGTGTACTCTTTGCCAGCGTACTCAATTTTTTTGCCGGCAGATTTCTTTGAACTGAATAAGTAAAGCTTATCAATTGGGAAATTTTCTTCACTTAAGACCTTTAACATCATTGACCCTACGAGTCCTGTTGCTCCTACTACTGCTAGGTTTACCTTCATCCTAGACCTCCTTATAAAATTCATCATAAATAGATTGGATTGCTTTTTCAAAATCCTTAGTTTCAACACCGATTATAATATTTATTTCGCTAGAGCCCTGGCTTATCATCTTGATATTGACTCCTTCTCTCGCAAGGGCCGTAAAGGTCCTAGAAGATACGCCTTTTTCCTTGATCATGCCCCTACCCACAACAGCGATGAGGGAGATGTCTCTTTCCCAAGAGATGCTATCAACATTTAAGTAAATTTTAAGTTCCTCGAGGACCTTGTTTAGCTTTGGTGTGATGTAGGAATCTGCCACGAGAACAGAAACCGAGTCAATGCTTGAAGGCATGTGCTCAATAGAAATATCATTTGACTCAAAAACTGTGGTTAGCTTTCTAAAAAAGTCCTTTTCACTGTTCATATTCACTTTTTCAAGGTTGATAACTGTGAAATTTTTTTTGCCAGTTATACCTGTTAGGATATTTTTGTTTTTGATGTCACACTTGGATAAGATAAGGGTGCCTGACTTATCTGGTTTGTTGGTATTTTTAATATTTATCGGGATATTTTTATCCCTAAGTGGGAAGATTGCCTCTTCGTGGAGGACGTTGGCTCCCATGTAGGAGAGCTCTCTGAGTTCCTTGTAGGTAATAGTGCCGATTGGGGCAGGATTTTTTACAATCCTAGGATCGGCAACCAAAAATCCTGATACATCTGTGAAATTTTCGTACATATCAGCGCCAAGAGCTGCTGCAATAACAGAGCCTGTCACATCAGAGCCACCTCGTGAGAAGGTCTTGACCTTGCCTTCTTCCACACCATAAAATCCCGGAATAACTGCCTTTTCATGGTTGCCTAAGACTTTTTCAATCGCATCTTGCGACCTTTTTAGGTCCAAAACCCCGTCAGTAAAGACAATCAAATCCTTGGCATCAACAAAGTCATAACCAATAAAAGAAGCAAGGACTTGGGCACTCATATATTCCCCACGACTTATGACAAAATCGTAGCTAGCCCCCTTACTTATCTCTTCCTTGACTTCAGCAAGGATTTTGTCAATGTCTATAAGCAAAGAAAGATCATCAACAATATTTTTATAAACATCCTCGATGATCTTGTAAACTTCATTAAAATTTAGGTCATGGTCACTTAGCTGGTGGCACATGGCAAGCAGGTCTGTGACCTTGTGGTTATTATTAACACCCTTTCCAGGCGCAGAAACAACGATATACTTACGGGCATCGTCTGCAAAAATAATATCCCTAACTTTTTTTAGTTGGACAGCATCAGCTAGTGAACTTCCTCCAAATTTAGCAACTTTCATCTTCTTCCCCTTTTGAATTAATATTAAATCGCCTGTGGCGAATATTTTTTAAAGATTGCCATATGCTGGCAGAAATCTTATGAGCAATTTTAAAAACTATACGTTAATTTAGCACTGTTGTCAATTAAATGAAAACTACATTAAATAGATGAGAACGTATGGGTGTTGGAAAATAAATAAAAATTTCGAAAAAAATTCTGTTATCTCAATTAAAATTATAAAAAAAATTTCTGTGGTCTCAATTATAATTATAAGCGAAAAATGATTGAACATAAAAAGGCCTTTAACCCAGCCCCCATCCATTCTGGATGTATGCGCCGAGTCAAAGGTCCTTTCTTTATTTTTTCTTTCTTTTCCTTGTAAAAAAGGATGCAGCCGAATAATTTAAAATGTGTTTTTTGTAGACCTTGGATGCTAGGATGTAGGAAATATAAAGACTTGCCGCTAAAATTATTATAGAAATCCCACCTTCTATTATGCCACAATTTCCCTTTATCAACCTCAAAGGCATGAAAAATACAGAAATGTATGGCACATAGGAAGCGATTTTTACAAAAATATTTACAGGTCTATTCATAAAAATCATGGCAACCATGAAGGCAGCAACAATTGTGATCATTAAAGGACTGGCGACCTTAGAGGCATCTTCTTGTTTGCTGGCAAGAGAGCCTAGCATGGCGGCTATTATCATGTAGGCCAAGAGGCTTAGAATTATAAAAATAAAAATTTCTGCGATTAGCATTAGACTTCTTTGGTCAAGGCTTATGTTGATTTTTATCATATCCAATAAGCCCTTGGATTTGGCAATAAAATAGGAAATTATTCCCAAAATTATATAGATAAGCGAATGGACGATGATGGCGAAGAAATTGCCCAAGATTTTGCCTGCGAAGTAGTCCTTGGCTGATACTGACGAAAAGATAAATTCAATCATCTTTGATCCTTTTTCTGTGGCTATATCCACAACTAGGACGTTTGAATACATGATTAGCATAAAGTACATGAACATCAAAAGGATGAAGTAGGAAGCATAGACCAAGATGCTCTTGCCCTTATCAAGCTGGTTTATTTTCACATCTGCCTTTGTCGAAAAAATCCCTACTTGCTTGTCATTTAGACCTGCATTTTTGATGTTGATGGCATTTTGGATTTCATTGGCAAGAAGGGGCAATTTTGAAAGGGCATTTCCGTCCATGGTTTTAGTCTCGATAGTAAGTTTTACCTGACCTTTTGATTCTATAATTTCTCCGTAAGACTCGATTTTTTCTGCTTTTAAGGCCTTTTCTGCCACTTCTTTTGAAACTATTTTATATTCATTTTCCATTCCCTTAAAGAAGGGGCTAATATTTTCATCTGCTACTATTTGGTATTTATGACCGTCACTACCAAGCTTGGCATCATCTGACTTTGCTAGAAAATATGATATGCCAGCAGGAATTAGCATTACAAGGATTGGGATAAAAATCATGGCCCAAAAGGCAGGTGATTTTATTTGTTTTTTGAAGGAGTCTAGGGCGACTATTAATTTTCTATTCATTTTCTTCCACCTTTCTAGCAAAGATTTCATTTAGGCTTGGGGGTTCTTGGCTAAACATCTCAAGGTAGCCAAGTTTTTCTACAAGTTTCTCAAAAATTTTCCTTCCATCTTCTTCCTTTGCTAACCTTATTGTCCAAAGATTACTTTCTCTTTTTAGATCATAATCTGGGAAAATCTCTGATAAATTCTCTTCTGTCCTTACTTTGACTAGGTCCTTTTCATAGGAATTTCTAATCTCATCTGGTGATCCATTTAGGACAATTTTCCCATTTTTTAGCATGATGAGCCTGTCGCAAAGGTATTCGACATTTTCCATGTTGTGGGAAGAGAAAATTATAGTTGTGCCTTGTGCGTTGATTTCTTTGATTATTCCCATCAAGAGATTGGCATTGTAAGGATCAAGACCTGAAAAAGGCTCGTCTAGGATAAGAAATTCTGGCTTATAGATAAGGCTTGCCAAAAGCTGGACTTTTTGCTGGTTGCCCTTAGATAGGGATTTTATTTTATCATCCAGACTTCCTTTTATTTCAAAACGGTCAAAGTAGGATTGTAGAGTCTTCTCATCGAGATTTTTCATTTGGTTGAGCCTTGCGAAAAATTTTACCTCTTCCCTGATGGTTTTCTTTGGTGAAAGCGAGCGTTCTTCTGGGAGAAAGCCAATTTTTTCTAGGGGAACTTTACTCATTTTCTCCCCTTCATAGAGGATTTCTCCGTCAAAGTGGTCGTAGAAGTTCATCATAGAACGGAAAAGTGTAGACTTGCCCGCCCCATTTTGACCGATAACTCCAAAAAGTTCGCCTTTTTGGACTTCAAAAGTCACGTCATCAAGAGCCTTGAGCTCTCCAAAGTTTTTAGATAAGTTTTTTATTTCAATCATGATTTCTCTCCTGCAAAACCGTTTGTTAAAATCCCAATCAATGTTGGTATTAGGACAATTAGGGCTATTATAGGACTTATTTCTTCATACAAAGCTGAGCAAAATAGGATTATAATAATCACTAATTGGCAAATTATAATTCTCTTAAAAGCAAGGTAGCCTTTTTTGTAGTATTTAAGCTTATCTCTCTCGTCAGATTCGGCCATGAATTTTTTATCAAAGAAAATATCAAAGGCTTCAGTTTTTCTTTCTGGCTCGATTTTTTTTGTAAGTTTGTAGGTTAAATAAAACAAAAATACATTTATAAAAGTGAAGATAAGCAAAACACTGGTTAAGATTATGCTGTCTTTAAGAGGATTATGACTAAATTTGACTTTGTTATATAGAATAATTATAAAAGATAAGAGAGTAAAAAGTCCCGCATCCCTCATAGAGTGTGTGTAGTCTATATATTTTGTCTCTATAAAATCATCTTTTGCGAGTCCCAGCTCTACTTCTTTTTTTGCCCTCATATAAAAATATATGGCAAGAATTGCCCATAGGGTGTTGATGACTATTGATAAAAGTAGGGCATTTTCACTTAGAAATGTATTTATTATTTCTGTAAGACCTCCTATATTTAGTTTGTTAAAAATAAAACCTATGCCAAAACCCGCTACTAATCCCAAAAAAGCCAATATAAACAGTTTGCTTATGCCGATTTTCCTATTATTTTTCATCTGTCTCCTCCAAGCTAAAAATCTCATTGATATCCACACCAAGGACCTTGGCTATTGTTAGAGCCACAGTCACAGATGGGTTGTAATCTCCTCTTTCTATTAGGCTTATGGTTTGGCGGCTGACTCCGACGAGCCCTCCAAGCTCCGCTTGGTTATATCCCGCTTTTTTTCTAAAGTCCGCCAAGTTATTTCTTAGTTCCATCCGCCCTCCTTTCAAAATAATTGACAACTATTCTTGTCATCATTATAACTCTGACAACTTTCCTTGTCAAATCTTTTTTCTTTTAATAAGTTTTTAAAAAATTTAATGAAAATTCAAAAGCATATTTCTTCGTCAAGATTTTAGCTTATTATAAAAGCAATTTTAAATATTTCTCGCATAAAGTATGAATATATCAAAAATTTCCCTGGTTTTCTATGCATTTTTTCATTTTTGTCGTATAATACCTAAAATACATAAAAAAGGAGAAAGTCATGTTAGGTGCTTCTGTTAACGCTCTTGCTGTTTTTATCTCAGGTCTTTTCGGCCTTAAACTTGCAAATTATATAAAACCTTCCTATAAGGATGCAATCATGAAATTTTTGGCCCTCACCATTGTTGCCATAGGCATAGAGTCTTCCCTCAAAGGTGATATGCTCATTATCCTTATTTCAATAATCTTGGGCGTTATTATCGGAGAATTTTTTGACCTCGAAGGAAAATTAACCCGTTTTGCCAACATGCTTAAGGATAAGTTTATAAAAAACGAAGAAAATGATTTTGCAACAGGTTTTGTTTCTGGCACCCTTATTTTTTGTGTGGGTTCTCTTGGAATTTTGGGAGCTATCGAGGCAGGAGTTAATGGAGATAATTCGATTTTATTTACCAAGGCTATTATCGACAGCCTTTCGTCAATCTTTTTATCAACTACACTTGGAATCGGCGTTGCCTGTTCGGCTGGGATGATTTTCGTCTACGAAGGCTTAATAGCCTTGCTTTCAGGGTTTTTAGCGCCCATCCTTAGTACTGAAATTTTGGCAAATATTTCTGGAGTTGGTGGGATCACAATTATAGCAGTGGGCCTTTCTATGCTTGACCTTGTAAAATTCAAATTGGTAAACTCCCTACCTGCCATTGCCATACCGATAATTATTGGTCTGATCATGAATTTAATATAAAAAAATCCTCAACCTTAGAGGAGAGGATTTAGATAGTAAAATTATTATTAATAATGTCACTGTTGCCTTATTAATGCGATTCTTCCTAACTTCATTCGTCAGAATGACGTAGAAAGAATCATCCTCCAACCAGTTGGGGATTTATATTTTATATAAGATATAAGTGTCGAGGTTTTCAAAACCATTTGCTAGAGCTATTTTTAGCTCTATTTTTTTGTCTACTTCTACAAAATATTTTATGGTAGAAATTTTGCCAAATTCATCAATTAGAGAATTTGTCATAGCCTTTAAAAGTTCGTCACAAATCTTAGACTTATCTTGGTTTTCACCTACAAAAATCCCAAAGATTTCGCTCTTGCAAGGATTTTCTCCGTAGATTTTTACCAAAAGACTTCCTACAAGCTCACCTTTATCTTCTTTCACAAAGACCCTAAACCTGTCGAAGTCTCTTAAAAGATTTTTGCTGTTGTAATACATATCTTTTGCAAATTTGTCGTGAAACGCTTGATATTTTTGGAAATCTTCTTTGCTTAAGACTCCTATCCTTTTGATTTCCTCAGTTTTTTGGCTAATATTTTTTGCTTCTAAGACATGGGAATAGTCGATGATTTGAGCCTTATCTTTGAAATATTCTTCATCGTTTAACCAGCAAGTGTGAGATAGGCCTAGGTCTAGACGATAATCCTTACGATCATTTTTTATATGGGAAATAAGCTTTTCAAATACTTCTATGTCCTTATTTTTAATAACAAGGAGGGTTGTTTGGATATATTTTTCGTCATCATCCCAAAAATAGGTCGCAAGAGCTTCTAATTTGCCATTTTCTTCTGCTACAAGCGTTTGTGTCGCCATAAATTCAATTGAATATTCTAGCTCCCTAAAAATATCATTGATTTTATAAAAACGAGGATAAGAAAAATGAGTCTTATCCCCTACAGCTAGGTCTAGCAAAGGCCTAACTTGTGCCAAGTCAGGTCTTTGTAGAGGACGTATTTGCATTAAATTCTACCCCTTAATTTGAGGGCTTTTTCTATCCTTGAAAGACTTAAAATGAAGGATGCTTCTCTAAAGTTAACCTTGTATTTTTCGGCAGTTGCGAAGACTTCTCCGATTGCCTTTGACATATCTTTTTCTTGTTTTGTCATAACTTCGTCTTCGTCCCAATAAGAACCTGTCATGTTTTGAATCCATTCATAGTGGCTTACCAAAACTCCACCAGAATTTGCGAGAATGTCTGGGATTATAGGTATGTTTTTCTCGTTTAAAATCGCCTCTCCTGCTTTTGTCACAGGGCCATTTGCTGCTTCTACCACTAAGCTAGCCTTGATATTTCCTGCATTGGTTTCATCTATTACATTTTCCATAGCAGCTGGAATTAGGATGTCACAAGGAATGGCAAAAAATTCTTCGTTTAAAATCTTTTTAGCCTCTATATTTAGGGCAGAACCAGTTTCTTCCCTTGCCTTTTCTAATTTTTCAACATCTAGACCATTTGGGTCATAGATAGCAGATGAACCTGATTTTTGGCTCTTATCTTTAGAATTTAGGGCAATAAGCTTAGCCCCATCTTGGGTTAGGAATCTTGCAGCAAAAGAACCAACATTACCAAAACCTTGGAGGGCAAAAGTAGCCCCATCAAGGCTCTTGCCGATTTTTTCGTAGTATTTTTTGATGGTTAGATAGACACCAAAACCTGTTGCTTCTGTCCTTCCTAGGCTACCACCCATGTCAGTGGACTTGCCTGTGAAGGTTGCGATATCGTGACGATTTCCATTTAGGGCGATGTATTCGTCAGTGAAATATCCCATAATCTTGCCATTGGTATTTACATCTGGAGCAGGAACGTCTATCCTTGGGCCGATGTAGTTATTGATTGCCCTTACAAAGCCACGAGAAAGAGCTTCGAGTTCTCTTTCAGAAAGTTTTTTAGGGTCAACTACGATTCCACCCTTGCCACCACCAAGAGGAAGACCAAGAAGGGCCACCTTTAGGCTCATAAGGGTTGAAAGAACTTTGACTTCTTCGTAGGTTACTGACTCATCGTAACGCACCCCACCCTTAGATGGGCCTAGGGCTGATGAATGAGCAGACCTGAAGGCTCTGAAAGTCCTTGTAGTACCATCGTCCATCTTGACTGGAATATTGACTTCGATAATCCTTTCAGGTTCTCTGATAATATTGTAAAAAGATTCAGAAAAACCTGCTAGGTCTGAAACTTCTTTTAACTTCTTTTGTAGGTTTATAAATTGTTCGTAGGCTGTTGTCATAATGCCCTCCTGCATTAATTAAAATTCATTTTCATAACTTATTATACAAGCAAAAATTCGACTTGAAAGCCAGATTTTTAAAAAAATTTGCAATTTTTTATAATACAAATCGCACTTCTTTTTGGCATCCGTAAATTTCCCACGTAAAAAGCCCTTCTTGTTGGAATGACAAGAAAGGCTAAGATTAATATAAGCTTTGTAAGCTACTTTATCCCACAAGCATCCTTGGCGAGCCTGTCGGCTAGGTCGTTGTATTTGTCATTTGAGTGGCCCTTGACTTTGACAAAGGCAATCTCAATGTGTTTTTTTCTGTCATTTATAAAGGCTTTGTAGGACTGGGTTAAGTCGTTGTTGGCCTTCCAGTCGCCTTCTGCCCAGGCTTGGATGCCTTGGTAATCGTGGTGGATGATTATTTTTTTATAGGATTTTTCTATGGCGATGTCTATGGCAAGTTCGCTCGCCTTGACTTCTCCAGCCACATTCCTGTGGGTGTAGTAGGAGTCGGTGTAGGATTTTTTGAAATGTTCCTCGCCACCATCCTTGATTAGGACTACACCTGCCCCGTAGGTTTTTTCTGGCAAGTTATAAGACCCATCCACATAGGCGACAACAGTATCTGCATCAATTTCGATTTTCTTTTCGGCACCTTCCATAAAATCGATAGCCTCATCCTTACTTTTAAAAGACTTATAGATAGCGCCCGAAAATCCCTTCACTTCCTTAAGACAAGAATCCCAGGATGTGTAAATCCCAGGATTTCTGCCCTTTCTTACTGCGTAATATTTCATTTATTTAAACTTTCTTTATTGGCCCAGTAGGTAACTTGACCAGGTCCTACTGTAAAGACGCCGTTGCCGTTTTCGTCGATAGTGATTTCTTCATTTTTTCCAGAAAGGTCAACATAGGTCGCCCCTGCCTCAGCTTCGCCAACAAACATTTGTTTTTCTGCCATATCCTTGATAGAAATTAAAACTGCAAGTGGCTTGTGGTCATCATCGCCTCGTCTGACCCAACCAATCACAGACGGATGGTCGAAGTAGTCATCCTCTTCCCCGTAGTTGTAGGCCTTTCTAACAGCCATCATCCTATCGATCATATCTTTTTGTGCTTCTTTTTTTACAGGGCCAATTAGGCCGTAATAATCGCCCGCAAAGATACATGGATAGCCGTCTTTTCTTAACAAGATCAAAGCATAGGCTATTTCTTTAAACCAGTCTTCTACCCAAGATTCCAGAGCCTGGCCCGGTTGGGAGTCGTGGTTGTCGACAAAGGTTACTGCTTGGGCTGGAAATTCCTTGACAACTGTACCGTCAAAAATTTTTCTCATATCATATTCGCCCATAGACTTGCTTGCCTCTGCCATATGAAAATGCAAAGGTACGTCAAATAAATCAATGTTATAATCTGAGTTTTGGAGGTAGGATTCAATGGCACCTGTGTTGTATTGCCAAAATTCTCCAAACAAGTAAAACTTGTCTTTGCCCATCATATCATAAATATGTTTGGAAAGGTCGTAGATAAAGTCACCTGAGATGTGTTTTAGGGCATCATACCTAAAGCCGTCAACCTTGGTTTCCTTGATAAACCAATCAACCCATTTGAAAATCTCGTCACGAACTTCTGGGTGGTTGTGGTCAATATCACAGTTCATGAGGTAGTCAAAGTTGCCTTTTTCATTTGACACATCTTTGTCCCAATACTTTCCATCGCCCAAAATCCTGTAAATCGCAGAAGTTTCACTCTTAGCATCGTAGTCTATGCCGGTAAAATGGTAGTAGTGCCATTTCATGTCAGAATACTTATTATTTCTGCCTTCAAAATCAAAACCTGTCCAACCTTCGATTTCTAATTCTCCTGAGACATCTTTTTCTCGGTCGTTTTGATCGACCATCACAGCCTTGAATTTCTCTTTGTAATCAGCACTACCCTTGTGGTTTAAAACCACATCTGCATAGGACTTTATCCCTGCTTGGTGGAGGTCGGCTATGGCTTTTATTAGTTCATCCTTGGTGCCGTACTTGGTTCTTATTGTGCCTTTTTGGTCAAATTCTCCCAAGTCCCAAAGGTCATAGATACCATAACCTACGTCATTATCTCCCCCACCCTTACAGGCTGGTGGAAGCCAGAGGGCATCTATCCCTGCTTTTTTTAAATCCTTAGCATCTCTTGAAAGATTTTTATAAAAATTTCCAGACCCGTCTGTGTCCCATTCAAAAGCTTGCATCATTACTTCATTTGCCATGGCTACTCCTTACAAATTTCTATAGACTTAGATGCACCAATCCTTGATGCTCCAGCTTCAATCATGGCTAGGGCCTCATCTCTTGTGTGGATGCCACCACTTGCCTTGACCTTTGCCCTATCACCAACAGTTTCTGCCATTAATTTCACATCGGCCAAAGTCGCCCCACCGGTAGAAAAACCTGTAGAAGTCTTTACAAAATCAGCTCCTGCATTTACAGACAATTCGCAGGCCTTGATTTTTTCTTCATCTGTTAAAAGACAAGTTTCTATAATTACCTTTAGGACCTTGTTGCCAATAGCTTTTTTTATCTCTCGGATTTCATCTTCTACATAGGCATAGTCCTTGTCCTTAAGCCTAGCAACATTAATTACCATGTCAATTTCGCTAGCTCCATCTTCGATGGCTTTCTTCGCTTCAAAAACCTTGGCTTCCTTGGCCATAGCTCCTAGGGGAAAACCGACAACTGCAGCAATTTTTACGTCTTTATTATAGGCTTTGATTATCGCTACATTGGCTGAATTTACACAAACTGAATAAAAATCATTTGCGACAGCCTCATCTACAAGAGCTCTTATATCATCTTTCTTGGCATCAGCCTTTAGGTTGGTGTGGTCTATATATTGGTTAAGCTTCATTTTCTTCCTTCTTTTCGTATTCTATTAGGGCAAGTGTCAAGTCATCATCCATAGCCTGCCAGTTGTAGGATGTGACCTTCTCATGTACATATGCTAAATTGCAAGATTCTGAGAAAGTATCCTTGAGCCTCTCAAGGCCAAACTCATTGCCCTCTTCATTTTTCGCCTCAATCGCCCCATCTGTATAAAATAAAATCTTATCTCCTGGGTGCAAGTTTAGTTTTTTTTCTATATATTCATCAGGTTCGATTATATTTGAAATCATCCTCCCAGTCACTAGAAGGTATTCAGCTTCGTTTTTTTCCTTAGAAAAAATTAGGGGCGGACAATTGTGGCCTGCATTTGAAAAGGCAAGACTATTATCCCTAAAGTCAAAAATCCCCAACCAAGCTGTAAAATATTGACTCGAATCTATGTGGAGTCTGGTAAATTTTTTTCTTAAGTTTAGGAAGACCTGACTTGGGGTAAAGTCTGGGTGCTTATCGAAAATCGCACTCATGGTCACTTTCAAAAACATAGTCATAATCGAAGCCTTGACACCATGGCCCATCACATCTGCTATATAAAAAGCTGTCCTATTTTCATCAATCCTTATCAAATCATAAATGTCACCAGACACATCATCGGCAGGGTTATATATACCGGAAAGATTTATTTTGCCATAGGTTCCATTTTTGGGAAGGATTGAAGATTGGATACGCCTTACAAAGCGTATATCATCAAGCATGGCCTTGTTGGCGTTATAAAGGTCGATTTTAAGGATAGATTCGCTTGTAATATCCCTATAAACCTCGATAGTGCCTGTGAAGGTGTCACCCAAATATATTGGGCTTGACTTAATCGAATAATATTTGCCATCAATGAGTTTTTCCTCAATCATGGTAGTGTCTGTGGCGATAGAATTAGAATTGGAAATTATAAGGTCGATATTTTCATCAAGATAGACTTTAAGTTTAGGGCTTTTCTTAAGGGCGTCTTTAAGGGCATCATTAATAAAGGCAACTTCGCCCCTTTCATCAATAATCCTTACCCAATCGTCCATGGAATTTAGGATGAAAAAATTGATATTTCGATTTTCATTTTCTAGTAAATTTTTATCCATGGCTGCCCCTTTCCTGTACTATTATAACTATATTCTATTAGATATATTCTGCAATTAAGTTAATTCTAGAGAAAAAGACTAGCAACCGGTGTAATCCACCAGCAACTAGTCCTCATTCTTATAGGTTTGATCCCAATTCATTCAAATTTTTTTCTATAAGACTTATATTTGTTTTTAATTCTTTTATTAATTTTACAAGTTCAATTTTTTCTTTTTCGCCCATATTATGATTTTTTTGCAAAAATTCTGCTAAGGCTATGATTTTTTTAATTCTATTTATCTCAAATCTCAATTTTTGGTAAGAATTTGCACCTATTTTTTCTAATTTAAGACTTGAAAGTTTTTCAAGATAGACCCTGGCTATAGACAAGGTTTTATTGGACCTGATTAGGGCTGTTTTAAATTCTTCATAAGAATTTTTTTGGTTGATATTATCATATATCCTATCAAACTCAGTCCTTAATAGATCAATCACGCTCTCTTCTGACCTGTCTGTATCTTCTCCATGAGTGTAATTATTTGTTTGCTTGCTCACCTTTGGATTTTCTAAGTCTTGGATTTTGCCTTTAATTTCTTTTATCCTTTGTTCAAGCTTCCTTATTTCATCTTCGATTTTTTTGACCTTTGACAACTCAGCAGATTCATCCAATTCTTTTATTTGCTCATTTATCTTCTCAATTTCTTGCTTATCTTTTTCAATCTGAGCTTTTGCTTTTTCTAAATCAGCTAGGTCTATGTCCCCAAGCTTATCTTTCTTTGCCTTCAGTTCCTTGTCTTTTTCAGCCAAGTCTTCAATGATAGCTAGCTTTTTATCTAAGAATGCTCTAGCTTCATTCATTTTGTTTTCTAACTCTTTTGTAAGCTGGTCTTCCTGGTTAGAGCTTTTTTTATTTTCTATAAATTGTTTCAATTCCCTAGCAATTTCCAAAGAATTTTGTTTCTTGTCATAATCTTCTTGTTCATTAGACTGTTCTTTATAAAGCTTATCAAGCTCGGCAGCCTTCTTGCCTAGGTCATCTTGCACTAATTTTAGTAAATTTTCAGCTTCTTTTGCTATATCATCGTATGTTTCTTTTTCTTTTGCAATAAAATCTTCATTAGCCCTTACAAAGGCATCAGTTTTTTCGGTCAATTTTTCTTCTAAGAATTTTGCGGCAGCCTTTGCCTTAGCTATAACTCTTTTCTTTTCTGTTTCTTGAAGAAGTAGGTGCTGGTAGTCTGCAAGACCTTCTTCTGTTTTTTTCTTAGCCTCGCCAAGCTTTTTTGCTGCTTCTTCGATTTCTGCTCTTTTTTGTTCAGCAAAATCATCCAAATTACCTATATTTTTTTCTTCATAATCTTTTTGGATATTAAGGGCTTGCTTGTGTTTTTCATAGGCTTTAAACTTTTCATCCCTAACTTTTTGTTCATTTTTAATATTATCACCAATACTTTTTAGGGAATTATTATAGCCATTAACCTCTCCTTTAAGGTTTTTAAGCTCGTCATCAATTTTTTCGTAAGTTTTTTCCTGATTTTTCTTAAAATCTTGGTAGTCCTGACTTTTTATCTTTTCTGCATTGCTCTTATCTTTTTCATAGCTATCGAAAAAGTCTTTAATACCATCTTTTTTGTTTGTAAGCTCATTTTGCTTTTCTATCTTCTCTTTCAAACCATTTTGGAGTTGAGCTTCTGTCTTTTTATTTTGAGTAAGGAGGTCATCAGCTACCTCATATTGTTTTCTAAGTTTCTCACCCTCATCTTCTTTCACAAATTTTTTATCTTCTGACTTGTTTTGTGCATTCTCGAAAGCTTTTTTTGCTTGATCATATTTTTCTTTGGCAAGGTCTGCCTCATTTTCCGCAGCCTTCATTTTTTGACCCAAGCTCTCAATTTCTTTATCTACCTTTTTAAGCTCACCTTCCTTATCAAGGATTTTTTGGTTTTCCTTAATATTCTCTTCTGCTTTTTTAAGCTTGTTATTTAAGGCTTCCTTCTCTTCCGCTTTTTCTTCGCCATCTTTTTTCGCTTGACCTAAATCCTCTTCTAGCTTTGCCTTTTCATCTTGGGCAGTTTTTAAACTTTCCTTAGCTTGGTCTAAGTCTGACTTTGCTTTTTCGTCAAGATTTTTAACCTCATCTGCCCTTACTGTTTCGATCCCACCTAAAAACGGCAGGACTGATGCCATTACTAAACTTGTAAATATTATTCTTTTCTTCATTTTTATCTCCTAAAATTTTATATTCCTATAATAAAATATTGCTTGTTAAATATATGTTAAGGAGATAATATTTTTTATTTATTTCTATAGCCATTGATACAAAGACATTTCCAACAAATAAATCGCAACCCTTATGGTTGTGGTAAAATAAAATAAAGCTAAAAATTTCCAAAGAAAAAACACCCCATAAGGGGTGTCCTTTATTTAAATTATAATCTAAATAAATCTATAAGCCCACAGCCGCGAATTTTGGGCTTTTATTTATTATACTAGTTCGATGATTGCGCGTTCTGATCCGTCGCCTCTTCTTGGTCCTAGTTTTAATACTCTTGTGTATCCACCATTTCTGTCTTCGTATTCTGGTGCGATTTCAGAAAATAGCTTTTGTACAAGTTTTGGCTCATATAGATAGCTTGCTGCTTGTCTTCTTGTGTGAAGTGTGTTTCTCTTTCCTAGAGTGATCATTTTATCTGCCATTTTTTGTGTTTCTTTAGCTCTTGTTAGGGTAGTTTCAATTCTACCATGTTCAAGTAGTGAACCCACTAGGTTTCTAAGCATAGCATTTCTATGGTCTGTTCTTCTACCAAGTTTTCTTTTGCCTGCCATATTTCCTCCTATTCATCTTTTAGAGTAAATCCAAGGTCATGGATTTTGTCTATTACTTCTGTTAGTGATTTTTTACCAAAGTTTTTGATTATCTTTAGTTCTGCTTCTGGAACTTTTATAATGTCTGCCACTGTGTTGAAGCCAGCTCTTTTTAGACAGTTAAATGATCTTAATGATAGGTCTAGCTCTTCGATTGTTCTTTCTAGATCTTCATTCACATCATCAGCTGCTAATTCTTCTGTAGTTTCGATTTCTTCTGGTGGGAATTTCTTATCTGGAAGTTCCTTGAAGAAAGCAAATTTGTTCATTAGGATTGATGATCCTTCTGCTAGGGCTTCTTGTGGAGTTACTGTTCCATTTGTCCATACTTCTATAATTAGCTTATCAAAGTCTGTTGATTCTCCTACCCTAGTATTTTCTACTGTGTAGTTTACTTTTTCTACTGGGGTGAAGGATGAATCTATAGCGATAGTTCCTATAGGATCTTTGTCATCTTTATTGTCATCAGATATCCTATAACCATTTCCATTTGTAACGTCCATTGCAATTAGTAATTTGCTTTTGTCATTTACTGTTGCTATATAATGGTCTGGATTGGCTATTTCAACTAAGGCATCTTCTTTTATGTCTTTTGCTGTTACTATCTTTGGTCCTTCTATTTCTAGAAATAAGGTTACATCTTCGTCTGAATGTTTTTTTACATTTAGACCTTTGATATTTAAGATTATTTCTGGAACGTCTTCAACTACTCCATCAATTATTGAAAATTCATGAAGTACTCCATCGATTAGTATTTTTGAGACGCTAGAACCAGGTAAGGATGATAAGAGCACCCTTCTCATGCTGTTTCCAATGGTTGTACCATATCCTCGCTCAAGTGGATATAGGGCGAATTTGCCGTAATGGTCTTCTTCGTTTATATCCAAGATTTCTATATTAGTTTCTATTTTATCGATCATGGTAGCTCCTTAGTTCTAACTATTTTTTAATCCTACTTAGAGTAGAACTCTACTATCATACGTTCTTCAACTGGAATGTCGATTTCTTCTCTTGTTGGGAACTTTTCTACTTTTACTTTTAGGTTTTCTATATCACTATTTAACCATTCAACTACACCAAATGCAGCATTTACTTCTTTGATTGTTTTAAATAGTGTGCTTGTTTTAGATTTTTCTCTAACTTCGATTACATCGCCTTCTTCTATTAGGTATGATGGGATGTCTACTTGCTTACCATTTACTAATAAGTGACCGTGAGTTACGATTTGTCTTGCTTCTCTTCTTGTTCTTGCAAGGCCTGATCTAAAAGCTACGTTATCTAGTCTTCTTTCACAAAGGATGATAAGTTGTTCACCTGTTTGACCCTTCATTCTGCTGGCTTTGTCGTAGTAACCTCTAAATTGTTTTTCACTTACTCCGTAGATGAATTTTGCTTTTTGTTTTTCTCTTTGTTGCATACCATATTCAGATAGTTTGCTTCTTCTTTTTGGAAGAGCTCTATTTGAAGAACCTGCATATCCTAGGTAGGCTGGAGAAATTCCTAAAGCTCTCGCTCTTTTGTATACTGGATCTTTGCTTACTGCCATAATATCTCCTTATTAAACTCTTCTTCTCTTTGGTGGTCTACAACCGTTGTGTGGGATTGGTGTTACGTCTTTAATCATTGTAACTTCAAGTCCAGCTGCTTGTAGACTTCTGATTGCTGCTTCTCTTCCTGAACCAGGTCCTTTTACATAAACTTCTACAGTTTTTAGGCCTTGGTCTATAGCAATTTTAGCTGCTGTTTCTGCTGCTTCACCTGCTGCGAATGGAGTAGATTTCCTACTTCCTCTAAAGCCTAGTTGTCCTGCGCTTGCCCAAGAGAGTGCGTTACCTTGCATATCAGTAAGTGTTACCATTGTATTATTGAATGTTGATGAAATGTGAGCTTGGCCACGTTCAACATTCTTTTTAACTCTTCTTCTACCTTTAGTAGATTTTTTTCCTTTTGGAGCCATCTATTAACCCTTTCTGCTTTTTCTTGTTCTTGCGTTGTTCTTTGTGTTTTGACCTCTTACAGGTAGACCATTTTTGTGTCTTAGTCCTCTATAAGAACCATTTTCCCTAAGTGCCTTGATGTTAAGACTTGTTTCTCTTCTTAGGTCACCTTCGATTGTGTAGTGATCTAATTGTTCACGAATCTTACCAAGTTCATCTTCTGTAAGGTCTTTCATCTTTGTGTCAGGATTGATTCCTGTATTTTTCAAAATTTCGTTAGCAGTTGCTCTTCCTACGCCATAAATATATGTTAGTCCAATTTCTGCTCTTTTTTCTCTAGGTAAATCTATACCAGCTATTCTTGGCATTAAAACCTCCTAACCTTGTCTTTGTTTGTGTTTTGGATTTTCGCAGATTACCATAACTTTACCGTTTCTTTTGATAATCTTGCACTTATCACACATTTTTTTAACTGATGCTCTAACTTTCATGTTTGCTCCTAACTTAATTTATATCTTATCTTTAGATTTAACTTTTTTTATTAAAGTTAATGTCCTGTGCCTTAGGTATTACTTCTTTCTCCAAGTAATTCTACCTTGGCTAAGATCGTAAGGAGATAACTCTACAGTTACTGTATCTCCTTCTAATATTCTAATGCTGTTCATACGAAGCTTGCCTGATATGTGAGCTTGTACTTCATGTCCGTTGTCTAGCCTTACCATAAATATTGCATTTGGCATAGCTTCTACAACTTCTCCTGTAACTTCTATAGCATCTTTCTTTGACATTGATAGAACCTCCTTTATAAATTTTCTAAAATGTCTATTGAACGCTTTTACTTAATCAACGACTTTGATCTAGAAATCTTTGTAAGATTCTATCACATCTAATTTTTTCTTAGCATAAATTAGTTTACTTTCCTAATTTATCGTTAAATTCGTTAAAAACTTCTTCTGGAGTTTTAGCGCCATCTATTTTAATTAACTTGCCTGCCTTTTTATAGTAGTCTATAAGTGGGCTTGTGAAGTCATTATATACTGAAATACGATTTTTAACTGTCTCTTCGTTGTCGTCATTTCTTTGGATAAGTTCTCCCCCACACTTGTCACAAACACCTTCTTTGGAAGGTTTGCTGTTTGTTATGTGGTAGGTTGCTCCACAGTCTGGACAAACTCTTCTGCCAGTTATTCTTTCAATAAGGATGTTATCTGCTACATCAAAATAAACTACCTTACCTACTTCAGTGTTTCTTTCAGCCATTCCCTTATCTAGAGCCTTGGCTTGGTCGAGGTTTCTTGGGAATCCATCGAATAATACTATTCTTTCTTCCCTATCTTCGACCTTATCAAAGGCATCCCATACTAAATCAATTGTTAATTCATCTGGTACAAGATCTCCTCTGTCCATATAAGATTTTGCTTTCATTCCCAGTTCAGTTTTATTTGAGATATTGTATCTGAATATGTCACCTGTTGCTATCTGAACTGCGCCTAATCTGTCTATTATTTTACTTGATAGCGTACCCTTACCAGCTCCTGGAGGGCCTAACAAAATTATATTCATCTCTTACCTGTTTAAAAATCCTTTATATTGCTTCATAGTCATCATTGCTTCGATTTGTTTTACAGTTTCTATAATTACACCTACAACGATGATCACTGATGATCCACCGAATGATATTTCAAGTCCTAAAAGCCTGCTTGCTATAGCTGGTACTATTGTTAGTAGGGCTAAGCAAATTGAGCCTATAAAGGTAATTCTTGTTGATACGGTTGCTAGGAAATCACTGGTTGGTTTGCCTGGTCTGATGCCTGGTACAAAACCACCATTTTGTTGTAATTGTTTTGCATATTCAACAGTGTTAAATTGAATTTGATTGTAGAAGTATGCAAATATTAATATTAGCGCACTTTGTATAGTTAAGTATACTGCAAATCCAAATGCTGTTTTGTTGAAAAATGCTGTCAATCCACTTTGACCACCACCACCGAAGAATAGTGATACGGTAGATGGGATGGCAAGTACTGCAGAAGCGAAGATGATTGGCATTACGTTACCCATGTTTACCTTTACAGGTATGTGAGTTGATTGACCACCGTACATCTTGCGTCCTACTACTCTCTTCGCATATTGGATTGGTATTCTTCTTTCACCTTCAGATATCAATACTACTGCTATGACTATAAAGACAATTAATATTACCATGATAGCTATAGCAAGAACGCTTGTAGTATTATAGTGAAGGCCTTCTTTCCATCTAGATATAGTTCTTGGGAAGGATGCGATAATACCCATGAAGATTAGTAAGCTTGTACCGTTGCCAAGCCCCTTTTCTGTCATAGTTTCGCCCATCCATGTTACAAACATTGTGCCACCGATTAGGACAACATTCATTACTATCTTTTGGAATCCTGTTGCACTTGATAGGGCAGCTCCATATAAACCATTTGTGATTGCTATAGCTTGGAATATCGCAAGTGCTATAGTTACATATCTGGTATATTTTTGGATGGTTTTTCTTCCCTGCTCACCCTCACGGGTTAATTCTTCAAGCCTTGGTATTACAACGGTTAAAAGCTGCATTACAATTGACGCTGTAATGTAAGGTTGAACACCTAGGGCAAATATTGAAAGAGTTGATAGTCCACCACCTGTTAACATGTTTAGATAGTCAACTAGGGTTCCTTCAATATTAGAATAAGCATTTGCTAAGGCCTTTGTATCGATAAAAGGTATTGGAATATTATTTCCAAGCCTATATATTACAAGCATCATAAGGGTGAAATAGAATTTTTTTCTGATTTCTTCTTCCTTCGCTGCTCTTTTTATTATATCTAACATAGCTACTTCTTTCTATTAAGCTTTTTTAGATGGTTTTACCCACTTTTTAACTTCGATAGTTTCTACACTTCCACCTGCTTTTTCAATTTTTTCTACAGCAGATTTTGTGAATTTATGAGCTTTTATTGTTAGTTTCTTTTCTAGTTCGCCGTCGCCTAGGATCTTAACTCCAGCTTTAGCTTTGTTTTTATTTAGAAGTTTTGTTTCAAATAATAATTCTGGTGTAACTTCTGTACCATCTTCAAAGACGTTTAGGCTTTCAACATTGATTGTTTCGTAAATCTTTCTGTTGATGTTTTTGAAACCTCTTTTTGGTAGAAGTCTGAATAAAGGCATTTGACCACCTTCGAAACCTGGTCTTACTCCACCACCACTTCTTGAGTTTTGTCCGTCTTGTCCACGACCAGATCTTTTACCTAGTCCTGAACCAGCTCCTCTTCCTTTACGTTTCTTATCTTTTAATTTAACGTTTGGTTGTAAATCATGTAATTTCATTTTACACCTCAGTCTATTTTCTTAACTTCAACCATGTGTCTGATTTTGTGAACCATACCCTTGGTTGCGTCATTATTTTCTTTAACAACTGATTGACCGATTTTTCTAAGGCCAAGCGCTTTTGCTGTTGCGATCTGTCCATCTTTTTTACCGATAAAAGATCTTTTAAGTGTGATTTGAATTTTTTCCATCATGCTCTCCTTAATAGTCGAATTCTTCTACCGATATACCACGAAGTCTTGCAACTTCTTCTACAGTCTTCATGTTGTAAAATGCATTGATACATGCGTTTATGATATTTCTTGGGTTTGATGTGCCAAGGTTCTTTGCTTTGATATCTTTGTATCCAGCAAGTTCGCAAATAGCACGTACTGGACCACCTGCGATGATTCCTGTACCTTCTACTGCTGGCATTAATAATACCCTACCTGCACCTTCAGCTCCTTGAATTCTGTGTGGAATTGTTGTTCCTACTAATGGAACTTGTATCATATGCTTTTTAGCATTTTCTGTAGCTTTTCTGATTGCTTCTGGTACTTCTGTAGCCTTACCTGTTCCAACACCTACAACACCATTTGAGTTTCCAACAACTACTAGGGCTGTAAATCTAATGTTACGTCCACCTTTAACAGTTTTAGCAACTCTGTTGATACTTACTACTCTATCTTCGAGGTTTAGTTTTTCTACTTCACTTTTTAATAAATATTTCATTTTACCAACCTCCTAAAACTTAAGACCAGCTTCTCTTGCTGCTTCTGCTAGTGCTTTGACTTTTCCGTGATATAAATAACCATTTCTATCAAATACAACTTCTTTTATGCCAGCTTCTAGAGCGCGCTTTCCGATTGCAGCACCAACTTTTTTAGCTGTTTCAACGTTAGCGTGTTCACTTTCTGCTACATCTTTTTGTAAGCTGTTAGCACTTGCTAGTGTTACGCCGTTTACATCATCAATTAGTTGTGCATAGATGTTTGTGTTTGATTTATATACTGAAAGTCTTGGTCTTTGAGGAGTTCCTGATATCTTCGCTCTAACTCTTTTTTTACGAGTTATAAGTCTATCGTTTTTATTCTTTTTAGCCATTTATATCTCCTACTTACCTGTCTTACCAACTTTACGTCTTACATGCTCATCAGCGTATCTAACACCCTTGCCCTTGTATGGTTCAGGTTTTCTCTTAGCCCTAATGTTTGCTGCATGTTGACCTACTAGTTGTTTATTGAATCCCTTAACAATAATAGTTCTATCATTTGGTACTTCAGTTTCGATTCCTTCAGGATCTGGCATTGTAATTTGGTGAGAATATCCTAAATTTAATACTAGGTTGTTACCTTGTTTAGCTGCTCTGTATCCTGTTCCTTCGATTTGAAGTGTCTTTGCGTATCCTTCTGATACACCAACTACCATGTTGTGTAGTAAAGATCTATATAGACCATGGTCGATATTTTCTTGTTTTGTATAGTTTTCAGGAATTGTTAAATGAAGTTCGTTTTCTATTTGCTCTAGTTTAACTCTATCGCTAATTGTTAAGCTATCTTCACCTAACTTTCCTTTTACTGTTACATTTAGACCATTTATAGTAACTTCTACTCCAGAAGGTATTACGATTGGTTGTTTACCTATTCTTGACATATATTACTCCTTACCATACGTAACAAATAACTTCGCCGCCTACGTTTTCTTTTCTAGCAGCACGGTCAGTCATAAGTCCTTTTGATGTCGAAATAATTGCTGTTCCAAGACCATCTAGTACCTTTGGAACCTCATTTGCTTTTACATAAACTCTAAGACCTGGTTTAGAAATTCTTCTTAGGCCTGAGATTACTCTTTCGCCATTTTCTGTATATTTTAAATCTATTGTAAGAATACCTTGTTTGTTGTCTTCTTCTACGTTAAACCCTGTTATAAAGCCTTCATCAAGCAGTATTTGGGCAATAGCTTTTTTCTCATTAGAAGATGGTAATGTAATCTTTTTATGATTAGCTTTGTTACCATTTCTGATTCTTGTTAGCATATCCGCTATTGGATCTGTCATCATAATTATCTTTCCCCCTTAATTACCAGCTTGCTTTTCTTACTCCTGGTATTTGTCCATTATTTGCAAGTTCTCTAAAGCAAATACGGCAAATTCCATATTTTCTTAAGTAGCCGTGTGGTCTTCCACAAAGTTTACATCTTGTATATTCTCTTGTAGAGAATCTTTGTTTTCTTTGTTGTTTAGCTATAAGTGACTTTTTAGCCATTTTTGCTCCTTCTATTTCTTAAATGGCATTCCCATTAAATCTAAGAATGCTTTTGCTTCTTCATCAGTTTTAGCAGTAGTTACGATTGTAATATCCATTCCGTGAATGAAATCTACATCATCATACTTTATTTCAGGGAAGATCAATTGTTCTTTGATACCTAGTGAATAGTTTCCACGGCCATCAAAAGAATTTGAGTTGATACCTCTAAAGTCTCTAACTCTTGGAAGGGAGATTGAGATTAACTTATCTAGGAAGTCATACATCTTATCTCTTCTAAGTGTTACTTTTGTACCAACTGCTTGACCAGCTCTTAATTTAAAGTTTGCTACTGATTTTTTAGCTTTGATTTCGATTGGTTGTTGACCTGTTATTAGGCTAAGTTCTCTCTTAGCTGTGTTTAGTAGGTTTTGGTTGTCTTTTGCTTCTCCAAGTCCGATGTTTATTACTATTTTGTCAAGTCTTGGAACTTGCATAACATTTTTATAACCGAACTGTTCGATAAGTTTGCCAACAACTTCGTTTTGATATTTTTCTTTAAGTCTCTGTGTCATAGTATCTCCTATCAACTAGTCGAATTTTTCGTCAGTCTTTTTTGATTTACGAACTTTTTTACCATTTTCGTAAACAATACCTGTACGAACACCTTTTTTAAGTTCTTCTGAATATAGAAGTACATTTGAGGCATCAATTGGACCATTTTGTTCAAGTCTTCCACTCTCGCCGCCCATTGTTGTTGCCTTTTGGTGTTTTATTTGCACGTTGGCACCTTCAACTATTACTCTATTTGTCTTTGGGAAAGCTTTTAATACTTCTCCTACATGTCCTTTATATTCACCTGATATTATTTGGACTTTATCGCCTTTTTTTATATGCATTTTATCCCCCTATAATACTTCCGGTGCTAGTGAGATAATTCTCATGAAACCTTCAGATCTAAGCTCTCTTGTTACTGGGCCAAAGATTCTTGTTCCTACTGGTGTTTGGTCGTCTTTGATGATTACTGCTGCGTTATCGTCAAATCTAATAACTGAACCATCAAGTCTCTTTAGGCCTCTTTTTGTTCTAACAATAACAGCCTTTACTACTTGACCTTTTTTTACCGCTCCGCCGGGTGTTGCACTTTTTACTGAACAAACAACTACATCACCAATATTGGCATATCTTCTTCTAGTTCCTCCAAGAACTTTGATTACTAAAAGTTCTCTTGCGCCGGAGTTATCTGCTACTCTCATACGAGTTTCTTGTTGTATCATAATAATCTCCTTATTAATTAAACAATTTCTGCCGCTTGGCTAATGCGTACTAGTCTCCATCTTTTTGTCTTAGATAGGGCTCTTGTTTCCATTATTACTACTTTATCGCCAACTTTAGCTTCATTTTTCTCATCATGAGCTTTGTATTTTTTACTTCTTACTATTTTCTTTTTGTACACTGGGTGGCTTATAATGTCTTCGCAAAGAACTGTTATAGTCTTATCCATTGCGTCAGATACTACCACTCCTTGGCGCACGTTTCTTCTATTTCTTTCCATTGAGATTAAGCCTCCTTGCCCGCTTCAATCTTTCTTTCTGTTTGGATAGTCTTAACTCTAGCTATATCTTTCTTAACAGTTCCTATAGCTGCTGGGTTTTCTAACTGACCTGTGGCAAGCCTAAAACGAAGATTGAAAAGCTCATTTTGTAAATCAAATAGTTGTTTATCTAGATCTTTGTCTGATAAATTTCTAATTTCTGCTATTTTCATCCTTATTCCTCCGAACCTGTTACTTCAAGTCTTTGGATGAATTTTGTCTTGATTGGAAGTTTTTGTGCAGCAAGTCTCATTGCTTCTTTTGCTACCTCTTCACTAACACCACTCATCTCAAATAGTACTCTACCTGGTTTGATTACGGCTACCCAGTATTCTGGTGCACCTTTACCAGAACCCATTCTTACCTCTGCAGGCTTCTTAGATACTGGTTTGTCTGGAAATACTTTTATCCAAATATTTCCGCCTCTTTTTATATATCTTGTCATCGCACGACGGGCAGCCTCGATTTGGTTTGCTGTCATCCAGCAAGCTTCTAGAGCTTGTAAACCAAACTCACCGTATGCAAGTTGGTTACCTCTATTAGCATTACCCTTCATTCTGCCTCTATGTTGTCTACGATATTTTACTCTTTTAGGCATTAACATAAATAATACTCTCCTGATTCTTTAAGACTAATTTTGTCCCTTATTATTTCTGTTTGGACGTCTATTATTTCTCTTTTTTCTTCTGTTGTTTTGAACAGGTGCAAGTTTTGGTTCTCTTTCAGCTTTTTCTCCTGGAAGAACTTCGCCTTTGTAGATCCAAACTTTACAACCGATTTTACCATATTCTGTGTCTGCTTCAGCAAAACCGTAGTCAATATTTGCTCTTAGTGTTTGAAGTGGAATTGTACCTTCTGAGTAACCTTCACTTCTTGCCATGTCTGCTCCACCAAGTCTGCCTGAAACCATAGTTTTAATACCTTTAGCTCCAGCTCTCATTGTTCTTTGGATTGATTGTTTCATGGCACGTCTAAATGCGATTCTGTTTTCTAGTTGGTTAGCTATATTTTCAGCTACTAATTGAGCAGATAGGTCTTGGTATTTGATTTCTTCAACATTGATGATAACTCTTTTGCCTGGAGCAAGTCTCTCGATTTTTGCTTTAAGTTCTTCAACTCCAGCGCCACCTCTACCAATTACCATTCCTGGTTTGCCAGTAAAGACTGTTACCTTAAGGTTGTTTACTGCTCTTTCAATTTCTATATCTGCTATTCCTGCTTCAAAAGCATATTTTTTGATAAATTCTCTTATCTTTACGTCTTCTACAAGAAGGTCAGAAAAGTCTTTTTTATCAGCGAACCATTTGGAATCCCAATCTTTGATTACGCCTACTCTATATCCTTTAGGGTTTACTTTTTGTCCCATATTAATCCTACCTTTCCTCTATATCCGCTAACTCTACGCCGATATGACTTGATCTTTTTAATATAGGGTATGCAGCACCCTTAGCTTTAGGTCTGTATCTTTTCATAGTTGGTGCATCATTTGCATATGCTTTTTCTACGTATAGATTTTCTCTATCAAGTCCGTTGTTGTTTTCAGCGTTGGCAATGGCACTTTTTAGTACTTCTTCAAGAAGTCTTGCACCTTTTTTGTTAGTAAATTTCAAAATGTTTAGTGCTTCATCTACTTGTTTGCCACGAATTTCTCTTGCTATATAGTTAACTTTTAGAGGAGATATTCTTTGATATTTAGCTATTGCTTGTACTTTCATTTATCTCTCCTAACGCATTTTGCTTTTCATTTCAGTTGCCTTTTTAGCGTGGCCTCTGAATGTTCTTGTTGGCACAAATTCGCCAAGTTTATGACCTACCATATCTTCTGTGATATAGATTGGAACGTGTTTTCTTCCGTCATGAACTGCAATTGTGTGTTCTACAAATTCAGGGAATATTGTAGAACGTCTTGACCATGTTCTAATTACTTTCTTTTCATTTTTTTCATTTAATTCGTCTATTTTTTTCATTAAATGATCATCGACAAATGGTCCCTTTTTAAGTGATCTAGCCATTATATCCCCCTATTTTTCGTTTCTTCTTCTTACGATGTATGCAGAAGATTGTTTCTTCTTATTTCTTGTCTTAACACCGATAGCTTTTTTGCCCCATGGTGTCATTGGTGCTGGTCTACCGATTGGTGTTCTACCTTCACCACCACCATGTGGATGGTCTACTGGGTTCATTACAGATCCTCTTACGTGAGGTCTTCTGCCTTTATATCTTGACTTACCTGCTTTACCTACTCTTAGTAGTTCGTGTTCAGAGTTTCCTACAATACCTACTGTAGCTTTGCAGTTTAAGTGTACCATTCTCATTTCGCCACTTGGTAGTCTTAGTGTTGCAAATCCGCCTTCTTTAGCCATAAGTTGTGCGCCAACGCCTGCACTTCTTACAAGGATTGCTCCTCTTTTTGCCTTAAGTTCGATTGCGTGTACTGTTGTACCTACTGGGATGTCTTTTAGTTCAAGTGCGTTACCTGGTTTGATATCAGCGTGTTCACCTGATTCGATTACGTCTCCTACTTTTAGTCCTTTTGGAGCTAGGATATATCTTTTTTCACCGTCAGCATATGCTACTAGTGCGATATATGCGCTTCTGTTTGGATCGTATTCGATTGTTTGTACTCTTGCTGGGATATTGTCCTTATCTCTTTTAAAGTCGATAATTCTGTATCTTCTCTTAACTCCGCCGCCACGGAATCTTACTGTTGTTCTACCTGTATTGTTTCTACCAGCCTTGCTTTTAAGGTCTGTAGTTAGTGCCTTGTATGGCTTTGCTGTAGTAACTTCTTCAAAGGTACTTACTGACATATTTCTATGTCCGTTTGATGTTGGTTTTAATTTTCTAATAGCCATCTAAGTCCTCCTTATAGTCCGTCGAAGTATTCAATAGCTTGGCTATCTTCTGTTAGTTCAACGATAGCTTTTTTCCAGTCAGCTCTTTTACCATAACCATATCTAGTTCTTACTTTTTTACCTTTATAGTTCATGGTTCTTACTGATTTAACTTTTACGCCTTCAAAAATTGCTTCTACAGCTTTTTTGATTTCTGGCTTGTTTGCGTTTTTGTCTACTTCAAAAGTATATTTGTGTTCATCAAGCATTTCCATGCTTTTTTCTGTTATTATTGGTCTTTTGATTATTTGATAAGGTGCTTTCATTAGATAAATACCTCCTGAAGTTTAGCAATAGCATCTTTTGTTATTACTAACTTGTCATGTCTTACTAAGTCATAAACATTGATTAATCTAGCTTCAGCTACTTCAACACCTTCGATGTTTCTAAATGATCTATATACTAATTCGTCTTTTTCAGCTGTTACTACATATGCTTTTCTGTCAGCATTTAGTGCAACTAGAGCAGCCTTTGCTTCCTTTGTCTTAGCATTTTCTAGAGCTAGGCTATCTACTACTATTAATTCATTGTCATTAAGTTTAGATGTAAGTACTGAATAAAGTGCTTTTCTTCTTAATTTCTTAGCTAGTCTGTAGCTGTAGTCTCTTGGCTTTGGTGCAAATACAACGCCACCGCCTGTGTAGTGTGGAGCTCTTATAGAACCTTGACGAGCACGTCCTGTTCCTTTTTGTCTGAATGGCTTTCTTCCACCACCACGTACTTCAGCACGAGTTTTAGCTGATTGTGTACCTTGTCTTTTATTTGCTAGTTGGTTTTTGATAACTTCGTAAACTGCGTGTTCGCTTACTTTTGTAGCGAAGATTGTTTCGTTTAGTTCAAGTTCGCCAACATTTTCTCCCTTAATATTTAAAATATTTACTTTAGGCATTTTATCCTCCTTAAGCTAGGCTTTTAACAGCTTGTTTAACTTCAACAAGTCCACCCTTAGGTCCTGGTACTCCGCCTTTTACTAAGATGTAGCTATCTTCTGCGTTAACTTTAACAACCTTAACGTTTTGGATAGTTACACGTTCGTGTCCCATTTTTCCTGAACCTTTTCTACCCTTGAATACTCTAGATGGGTCAGAACCTGCTGCTCTAGCACCTGCTACTCTGTGAGATTTAGAACCGTGGCTTGCTGGACCTCTTCCGTAGTTCCATCTTTTGATAGCACCTTGAGTTCCCTTACCCTTTGAAATAGCAACTACATCTACTAGTTCGCCTTCTTCAAAGATGTCAACTGTGATCTTATCTCCAGCTTTTAATTCTGTTACTTCTTCACCAAGATTGATTTCTTTTAGGTATCTCTTGTATGAAGCGCCCGCCTTGTCATAATGACCTCTGATTGGCTTTTTAACGTTCTTTTCCTTCTTGTCAACTGTTCCTACTTGGATAGCATTGTATCCATCAACGTCTGTAGTTTTAACTTGTACTACCACGTTCTCGTCAGCTTTTAGAACAGTAACAGGAGTAATAACTCCGTCTTCGTCGATGACTTGAGTCATGCCTACTTTTGTTGTAAATATACTCTTCATGAGTCCTCCTTAATTACAGCGGATTGATCAATCTAATTAATTCTTATTAACCTTTAATAGTCAATCATCCTAATTACAGTTATAGTTTAATCTCTATATCAACACCAGCTGGAAGATTTAACTTCTTAAGTGCGTCTAATGTCTTAGCATTAGGACCGATGATGTCGATAAGTCTTTTGTGAGTTCTTTGTTCAAACTGTTCTCTGGAATCTTTGTACTTGTGAACCGCTCTAAGAATAGTAATTCTTTCGATTTCTGTTGGTAATGGAATTGGTCCACTTACTTCTGCTCCGCTTCTTTTTACCGCTTCTACGATTTTCTCTGCTGAGCTATCGATAACTTCGTGATCGTAAGCTCTAAGTCTGATTCTTATCTTTTGTTGATTAGCCATTTTCCTCTCTCTTTCTTTTACGCCCGTCCGGGCGTTTGATTATTTTTGGAAACCGCTTAGGATCATTCCTAAGCTCGCTCTGTCAGAGTTTCCTTATGCATTGGCCTATACATAAGCAACATCTAACTTCAAAGCACTTATATATAATACGACAATTAAGCGTATTTCGCAAGTTTTTTTCTAGATTTTACTCTTCTTTTTATTTCTTAATAAAAATTTATAAGCCTAGTAAAAAACTCTGCTAGTAAATATACCAGCTAGGTTTTACTTTTCAAGTTTATATAAAAATATTTTAATTTTTTATTCCCTTCTTTATATATTGGCTTAATACGCTTGTATTGTAAATGTCTTAATATTGCCAATACATTTTTTCTATGTTAAGATTTAATTAACTTACATAAGGAGGTAATCATGCAAAACAAATTATTGCTACTACTTTTGAGCGCTTCTATTTTAACCGCTTGTCAAAATGACATTGCCCGTAAAAAAGAAGAAGTTAAAAGCGAAGAAAAGTCAAAAGATACTTCCGAACAATAAGAGAAGACAACTGACATCGCCTATAAAGAAGGCCAATATAAAGCTGTTGCCCAAGGTGTTGACGGTGATGTTGAAGTCATAGTTAAGCTTGGCAAGGACAAGATAGAATCCGTTGAAATTGGCGAAGAAAATGAAACAAGTGGTATTTGCGAAGCTGTTTATAATACCATCCCTCAAGCTATAGTTGATAACCAATCTTTAGCAATCGATAATGTTTCTGGTGCGACAATCACATCTGCTGCTGTAAAAGCTGCCGCAGCCAAGGCCATCGAAGAAGGATCGTCAAAGGAAGTTGTTGAAGCCCTTAAAAAAGCCCTAGTTCCTGTCAATGTAAAAGATGAAGAATTTGACTACGATATTGTTGTAGCAGGTGGCGGTTTTAGTGGAATTGTATCTGCTTACAGGGCTGCTAGTAATGGTGCAAAAGTTGCCCTTATTGAAAAGAACGGCCTCCTAGGAGGTACATCTATCACAGCAAGTGGTAACATGCTTGCCGCTCCAACAGAAGATGACAAGAAAAAAATGAAAACAGGCTGGCTGAACAGGTCTTGGTCCCAAGACCTAAACCCTATCGATATGGAAATGCTAGATGCCCTTATCGATGTTTCACCAAAATTAATGCAAGTTTATGATGAAATCGGCGTTGATTACAGAACTGAACCAAGCGAAAAAGATGGGTCTATCACTGTAAAAATTAACCCAAATGTAAAATCTAAGAAAAACGCTGAAGCAATCACCATCCCATCTAAAAAAGCAAATGCCAAGGGTGGGCCAAGCCTAATCGCAACCTTTGTTAAAAAATTAGAGGATTTGGGAGTTGATATTTACCTAAATACTCCAGCAACAGAATTGATAAATGATGACGAAATAATAATAGGAGTAATTTCAGATTCTAAGACTGGCAAGAAAACCTTCCACGCTGGTGCAGTAGTCCTTGCTACAGGAGACTATGCTAGAAATCGTGATATGGATAAGGAATACAACAAGAGGGGTGCTGGAGAATATTCTGCATCTGCTATAGGCAACACTGGAGATGGCCACAAGCTCGCCCTAAAAGCTGGTGGTGTGATGAATCCATTCCAAGAATCTATGTCAGGTGTATTTAATGCCAACCCACACGACTACCCAATGGTAGGTGACCCTACAAATGGTTATCCATTTGAAGCTATCCTCCTAAATATGGAAGGAAAAAGGGTATTTAAAGAAGACGGTGGATCCCACCCACAAAAATTTAAATTCGTAAGAGAAGACGGGCTAAATACTGCTTGGGCAATCATGGATAGCGAAATTGCTCCAAAGCTTCCTCACTTAGAAGAATACCTAGAAAAAACTGCCAACAAGGATAAGATTATTAGAGTTTATAAGGCAGATACTATAGAAGAATTAGCTAAGTTTATGGAACTTGAGCCTGAAGTAGTCAAGAAAGAAGTAGATAGGTACAACGAGCTGGCTAGGGCTGGTGAAGATACAGACTTCGGCAAAGACCCTAAATTCCTCAAAGAATTTAAGGCAGAAGGTCCTTACTACGCAGCCTTGATGTATGATGCAACCCGTGGTGTTTTCGGCGGAATTAAAACCTCTCCAAGGGCAGAAGTTGTTGACAAAGATGGCCATGCAATCCCTGGCCTTTATGCATCAGGAGTAATCTCATCAGGTCAATTCTTTGGAGACTTCTACCCAGGCAGACAAGCTATAGGTGTAGCTGGCTACATGGGTTATATAGCAGGTGAAAACGCAAGCGCCTTTGCAGATGAAAGTGTAGCAAATGACTATGCAGATAAAAACGATAAAAAATAAATAAAACTCTAAAATAAAATGTAAATGGGGCTGTTGCATAAGTCCCAACATAGAAAAAAGACGAGGAAACTAAACATCCTCGTCTTTTTCTGA